>NZ_JBBNLO010000006.1:0-87786 GCF_040092405.1 Collinsella sp. CLA-ER-H2 | reverse complement strand
CGCCCACTTCTTGGCCGCGCCCACCGAGACCCCCGCGAACTTCGCGGCGGCGGTCGGCCCCATGCCGTCCTCCGTCGCCAGGAGGAAGAGCTCGACCTTCTCCCTGCTGTACATGCGAACCTCCAGTCCGGACCGCCCCGCGGTCCAACTTTCTGTCCGCACCCCCAAACGGTATAAACAGGATCTATTCCACCGCAACTTAGAGCCCCGCCGGCGTGTAAAAGAAACGAGCCCGCATCCCTGGGGGACGCGGGCTCGTAAAAACCAAATGGTAGGGGCGGTGGGACGTCCGCGCATTTGCTGCGCAAATCCGCACCGGCTTCGGACGCCTGCTGGCGCCCTCGCCGGCTCGCTGCGGACGCTGCGCGTCCGCTTGACGCTCGCCCCCCCCTCGCGGGTTCGAGTCCCACCGGCATCTAAAAGAAGTGAGCCCGCATCCCTTGGGGACACGGGCTCGAAAGCTCCATATGGTAGGGGCGGTGGGACTCGAACCCACAATCCTTGCGGCGAGAGATTTTAAGTCTCCTGCGTATGCCAATTCCGCCACGCCCCCGTGAGACTAGAAGTCTAGCACAAGCCGTCCGTTACGCGTTGACGGCCATCGAGTGTTGCCCCGACTTCTCCAGGAACTCCTGGAACTTGGCTTCGTCGCCCTTGTTCTTGTACTGCAGAGCCAACAGATACTCCAAGCGGCAGCTCTTGACCTTGTCGTCACCGGCCTCCTTGAGCATGCGCTCCAGCTCGGGAATGTCGTTGTGGCGCTTGAGAATCATCGTGTCGTACATCAGTTGGCATTCGTGTGCGACTGCCTCGGCCTGGCCGCCCTCAAAGCCTTTGATCTCGTGCAGCAGCTCCTTGGACTTTTTGCGGTCCTCCTGGCCAACGTAGTAGTTAAAGGCCTTAATTACCAGGTCGACACGCTGCATCTTGGGGAGGTTGAGTCCCAGCAGCAGGTCGAACATCTCGTCGGCGCGCTTATGGTCCTCGCGCAGCAGATAGGAGTTCAGGCGCAGGTAGTCGCGGTTATAGCGCGGGTACAGCATGCTGGTGAGTTTGGCGTCGAGCAAACGATCGAACTCGTCCCACTGCTTGGCAGCCATAAGCTGCTGCAAGCGCTTGAACGTGGTGCGTTTTTTGACGCTAAAGAACACCGACACGGCGATGCAGATGATAACGACGGCGGTCCAGAGGGTGCGGGAATCGGGCATATTGGGGTCCTTAGTCGCTCATAAAGCGAGCGGTATGACAACACGTACTAGATGTATTATACGCAGCGCGCAAGCAAACTAGCATAAAAGCTCATCGAGGCTGAGTGCCATCGCTCGCTGCGGTACACTTACCTAAAGTAAACCATGAAGGGAGACATTACCTATGAAGAAGATCGTTTTGGCTTGCGGTGCTGGCGCTGCTACTTCCACGCTCGTTGCCCAGAAGGTCGCCACCTTGCTCGACGCCAACGGTTACGCCGACAAGTACGAGATCGTGCAGTGCGCCATCTCCGAGGCCAAGGACTACTGCGACGAGGGCGCCGACCTGCTGATCGCCACCACCGTTGCCCCCGAAGGCCTCACCTGCCCGTACGTGAGCGGCGTGCCCTTCATGACCGGCATGAACCGCGTCGCTGCCGAGAAGGCCGTTCTCGACGTCATGGCTCAGTAGGCACTGCCTGTATGAGTGAGCAGAACGCCAACCCGGTCGAGCTCTTTGGCATGCGCGTTGCCCATGTGGGCATTAACGCCGCCGACCCGGCAGACGCCCTGGAGATCGCGGAGCTGTTCTCGACGATGATGGGCCTGCCCGTCATCGAGACCCCCGTTTCGTACTTTAATGATTCGCTGGTCGAGATCATGAAGCAGAACGGTCGTGGCACCAAGGGCCACATCGGCTTTGCCGTTAACGACATCGATGCAGCTGAGAAGTGGTTTGCCGAGCGCGGGCTCGAGGTCAACGAGGAGTCGCGCGCGCTGCTGCCCGACGGTGGTACCAAGCTCGTGTACTTTAAGCGCGAGTTCGCCGGTTTCGCCGTGCACCTGTGCCGCGAATAGCGCACAAGCTGCCATAGCTAGCAAAAAGGGATAGGGCCGCGTGGCCCTATCCCTTTATTTATGCCGAGGGGCTTCCTAGCGCGGCAGGCGAATCGTAAAGCGGCTGCCGACGCCCTCGACTGAGGTCACGCCAATGACACCGCCATGGCTATCGACGATCCACTTGGCAATGGCGAGCCCCAGGCCCGAACCCTGCGCGCCGGCATCGCGCGCGTTGTCGGCACGGTAGAACCGCTCGAACGCGTGAGCTGCGGATTCCTGGTTCATGCCGATGCCCTCGTCCTCAACGCTTATGTCGATCGTGCCCGCGCCCGCATCCGACGCTACGCCAAACGAGATGGGCGTGCCCGCGTCCGAATACTTGGCGGCGTTTTGCACGATCACGCGAAGAGCCTGCTTCACGAGCGCCACGTCAACGGGCGCGTCGCAGCGTGGGTCGCTGACAAGCGCAGCGTCAAAGGCCAGCCGATACGTGTGCTCGGTATCGATCATCTGCGATTCCTCGCATACCTCGCCGACCAGTGCGGCCAGGTTGGTATTCGCGCGCCGCAGGACCGTGCGCCCGGCATCGCCGCGCGCCAAAAACAGCAGCTGCTCCACGAGCTCTTGCATGTGCTCGCTTTCGGCCTTGAGGGACGCGATGGATTCTGCCAGCACGTCCGGGTCGTCTTTGCCCCAGCGGTCGAGCATGTTTACGTAGCCCTGAATCACCGCGATGGGCGTGCGCAGCTCGTGGCTCGCATCGTTGACAAAGCGCATCTGCTGCAGCTTGGCCTCTTGCATCTGGCGCAGTAGGCGGTTGAGTGCGACCTCGATGCTCGCCAGGTCGGCGTCGCCGGTGGTGACGCTCGGCGAGTCGACGCTTGCGCGCGCGATGGCCTGCTCCAGTGTTTCCATTTTGCCGCCGGAGAGCTGCATGCGACCGAGTTCGTCCACGCGCAGGGCCAGATCGTTGAGCGGCGCCATGGTGCGGCGCACGCGGCGGGCGCCGCCGAGCATGTTGAGCACGCTGATGACCTGCCAACCCACAACGACAAGGTAGAGAGGCCATAGCGTGACGAGGTCCTGCGCGAGGGGGAAGGTCTTGGTGGTGCGCGCAAGCTCGACGGTATAGGTGAGCGTTGTCGGGTCCCAGCCGCGCGCGGGCGTCAGCGACATGCCGTGAACGGTGGCACCGGGGATCCATCCTGCGGTAAACGTGTCGTCGGGCAGTGTCTGGTTGTATCCATAGACGAGGATCGCCGCCGCAATCACTACCAGCAACAGATCGAGCCAGATGTAGCTCATCAGACGGCGCCACATATAGCTCCAGTTGATGGCGCGGGCGATGGAGGTGACGCGCTTGGCCTCGGCGTTACGCACGGCAGACATAGCCCACCCCGCGCACGGTCTGGATGATGCGGGCGCTGCCGGCGTCCTCGATCTTGGCACGCAGGTGCGCGATGTGTACGTCGACGTTGTTGGTGTCGCCCACGTATTCGTAGCCCAGCGCTTCGTGCGCGATGCGCTCGCGCGTGAGCACGGTGCCGGCGTGCGCCATAAGCAGGGCGAGAACGTCGAACTCGCGGGCCGTGAGCGCGATGGGCGAGCCGCCGACCGTGACTTCGTGGCGGTCGGGGTCGAGCACGACTGAGCCCACAGTGAGCGTGGCGGGGGAGAGCGAGGCGGAAACCTGGGTTGAGTCGCTGACCGGGGGTATCGCAGCGGCGCTCCCGCCCGCGTCGCTCGCCGCGCCCGTCCCGATGCCGCCAACGCCCGAAGCCGTCCGCCCGGCCTCCGAGCGCTTCAGCGCAACGCGGATCCGTGCGAACAGCTCCTCAATGGCAAACGGCTTGGTTAGGTAATCGTCAGCGCCGGCGTCGAGCCCGGCCACCTTATCCATCACGGCATCGCGCGCGGTGACCATGATCACCGGCACATCCTTGTGCTTGCGCACGCGCCGCAGCACCTCCATGCCGTTGAGCTGCGGCAGCAGCACGTCGAGCAGAATCAGATCGTAGTCGCGCTCCAGCGCCAGGTCTACGGCGGTGCGGCCGTCGGCGGCGTGCTCCACCTGGTAGCCCTCGTGCTCCAGCTCGAGCGTCACAAAGCGGGCGATTTTCTCCTCGTCCTCTACGATCAGGATTCGTGCCATACGTGCCCCCGTCTGCGATTACTTGTCGTCGTTGAGATTTTGCTTGATGTCGTCCGCGGCGTCGGCGGCGTGATCCATAAGGTTGTTGATGCTGCCGGGCACGTCTCCGTCGCTGTCGATGCGGTAGCGCATGCCAAAGAACAGGCCAATCAACATCAGCCATATCGTGGCGCCCCAGGCAAACAGCGCGACGATGGGGATCAGGATGGGAATGTTGAGGATGATCGCATCGCGGCGCGTGGCGATAAACTTGGTGTCCAGGCTCAGGCGGAAGAGCTTTTTGAGGTACTCCCACACGCTGTCCATCTTCTTGGAGAAGTCGGTCTTTTCGCTCGACTTCTCGTAGGCGGCCTGCGCTGCGACCATCTCGGCTGAGGGCTCATCGACTGGCACGGACTCGGTGGCGGCGTGCGCCGAAGTGGTCTGCGTCTTGCCCTGCGACTCGAGCCAAATGATGGCATCCAAAACGTTGCCGTCGGCGGCGTCGAGCGCGGCCTTGCCATCGGTGTAGCTCACGTTGCACTTGGTGCGGATGGTTTCAACTTTTTCGAGGTCGTCCATGACCTGTTCCTTTCGTTCGATGGGCGCGACGCCGGGCGATCTGCCCGGGCGCGAGCGTAGCGTTCGGCGGCCTGCGTTGCGCGGCGCTGCCCCGCCCTTGGTCGAACTCTATAGTGCAGGTTATAGATTAAGCGATTCTTGAGCCAAGATTAATGTTGGATGAGTTTTTGGGTGGGATGAAGTTGATATTCAAGGAGGCGGCCGCTTGCAAACTTTCCTCGTGGAGTTCCGTATAGAATGGCTTCGACTGCGGTAAAATGACCTTAGTAAACCCGCCCGGCCTCTGCTCTCGAGCATGCACACTGGCGGGTCTTCTTTTATGCATCGAGCACAGGAGCACCATGGGGGAATACAAGAAACCCTGGCTGACCTTCGAGGAGCAGGCCGACCTGCTCATAGTCGAGCGCGGCCTGGTGGCAGACCGCGATGACCTTATCGCCCACCTCGCAAACGTTGGCTATTACCGCCTGAGCGGCTACTGGTACATCTTCAAGCGCAAGCCAGAGGCAGACAAGGAGGGCGAAAAGGACGAGCGTTTCGTCGAGGGCACGACATTCGACCAGATCTGGAAGCTCTACACCTTCGACAGGCAGTTCAGGCTCATCGTCTTGGACGCCATCGAGCGCGTCGAGGTCTACTTCCGCACGCAGCTGGCCTATGAGCTCGCGGGCAAGACCGGAGCGTTCGGCTTCTTCGACCGCGAGAATCTCCCGCGCCTTGAGGGCGATGCGTACGGCGAGTTCATCGAACGATGCACTGAGGAGCTTGACCGCTCGCGTGAACCCTTCGCTATCCACTTCAAGGAGGCCTACGGCGACGCGCATGACCTGCCGCCCTATTGGATTCTCGTGAACCTGATGGACTTCGGCACGATGCTTCGCCTCTACAACGGCGCGTCGGTTGACATCAGGAACAGAATCTCTGGGGACCTGGGCGTATCGTCGCGCGTGTTGAAGTCGTGGCTCGTGGCCATCAACACCGCTCGCAACATATGTGCACACCATGGCCGCCTGTGGAACAGAGGGCTTGGCACCAGGCCGACCATCCCCACCAAGTCGAAGTATCCAGAGTGGCACGAGCCGTACCAGGTGCGGTCGGACAACATGTTCGGCATACTCACCATCCTGAGTTACCTGCTGGAGCGCATCGCCCCCGAGACAGGCTGGCGCACACGTTTGTTTGAGCTGCTAGACAGGCTGGATGCCGACGAGCTGCACCGCATGGGGTTCGCGGAGGGTTGGCAGGGATGCCCGCTTTGGGAGCCGTATCTGCCCGCTGCGGAGCTTGGGAAGAAGCTCGAGCGCGGGTATGAGGAGCGCGGGGGAGTGCCATTATGTGAACCATTCACCGACGAATGAGAAAAGGCAGCGAGTGCGGTCCCCCGCGGGATTATCCTGGACCTATTACGTGAGCGGTGCGCGGGCGAGGAGCAAACATGGCAGGCCGTGGAGACAAATGGTCGAGGGAAGAAACCCTTGCGGCTCTGTTTTTGTACCTCGCCCTACCATCAAAAAAGGTTGATAAAACAGGCGAGGACGTCCAGGCGTTAGCTAAGGCCATTGGCAGAACGCCGAACGCAGTCGCTCTAAAAATCTGGAATCTTGCATCTTTCGATGAGCGTCGACGCGCTCGCGGCAAGGTTGGAATGACCCATGCGAGCAAAATGGATGAGATGGTTTGGGTTGAGTATTCCTCTGCTGGCGATGAGCTCGTCGAGGAAGCGACCGAGGTGTTCCTCAATCGATTCGATTTTGAAGAACCGCTAAGCGATGAGTTGAAAGAGACGATTGGCTTTGATTTGCCAGAGGGCAAAGAGCGCGAAGCAATCGTTTCGATGCGGGTGAACCAGGAGTTCTTTCGAAATACCTTGCTCGTCAATTACGATTCAAGATGCTGCTTGACGGGGCTATCAAACAAGGCTCTGTTGGTTGCTAGCCATATCAAGCCCTGGATTGTCTCTGATCCAAAAACGGAGCGACTTGCCCCCGACAATGGATTGCTCTTGAACGCATTGCACGATAAGGCGTTCGATCGGGGGCTAATTACCATTACGAAGGACCTAAAGATAGTGGTGTCCGGTGTGGTCGGACATGAAACACCTGAGGATGAGTATTTGTGGCGCTACAACGGAAAGCCAATTACGCTTCCGAAGCGATTTGTCCCACGAGCTGAGTTTATTGAATACCACAACGATATGGTGTTTAAGGGGTAATTGGACTATCTCCCGACCAAGCGAGGATTCGGATTGGTTTGCTGGAATGTGGCAGTGCCCTGTTCTAAGCAACGCATTTGTGATAGCCACCCGCTCACCTTGTGACGATAATGCAGAATTGCGGCACGGATAGAACTGCGCTAACCTTTGCGAATATGCGGAGCGGGGGCAAGCCGCTAAACTACACCCCCGCTCCGTTCCGAGTGGAGCCTCAATTGCGCATTGGGGCTCTACTTCCTTTTAACATGGACGTATCGCGTGATTGTTCCGGTCTTTACGATTCGCCCGGTCTTGGTAACTCGGTACTTCGGGATTCGCACTCGAACATATGCCATCTTCATCACCTCCTTCAGGATGCTGCGTGCCACTTAATGCATGCGGCGCTTGTGGTCTGCCAGCGTTTTGCCGGCTTGCGACTTGGCCCGAGGGCTCGACTTGCCGCTCGCCAGAACAGCGGCGGCTTTGCTGAGCTTGGGGCTGTGATGCCGTGCCATACAATCACCTCCCTACGGCTGGCAACGGACAGGTTGGCTCGTGGTGCCCCGAACCGATTCGAGGGTAGCACCGCTCGGCTTAAAAAGTCAATCTCTATTCCAATTCTGTTGGTTTTGTTCTATACTAGAAAGTGCCATTATGGGGCGGATAGTGTCTGGAGAAATGGAAAATGAAGAAGAGGAATGTACTGAACCTTATTAAATACCATGTGGAGGACAACAACTACGGCTTTCGTCAGGAGGCCATAGAGATCGCCCATGACTTCGATCGGGCCGGCGACACCGAGCTCGCAGAATACGTCCTCGCCCTTCTTTCGGACGCGAATACCTTTGTCCCACAGACAAGCGGCGGCGTGGGCCATTTCCTCAGGAGAATGGACTACTCCCGCTCGCCCCTCCCTCTCCCAGAGGTCATTTCTGAGGACGTGAAGGGAATCATAAATGCAGTCGGCCATGACGCGGGCATCAATAAGTTCCTGTTCCAAGGACCTCCCGGCACAGGCAAGACCGAAACGGCCAAGCATGTCGCCCGAATCCTTGAGAGGGATTTGTTTGTCGTCGACTTTAGCGAGGTCATCGACAGCAAGCTCGGACAGACAAGCAAGAACATCACGACTCTCTTCCGCGAGATCAACGGGTTTGCCAACCCGGGCAGAATCGTCGTGCTCTTCGACGAAATCGACGCCCTTGCGATGGACAGGAACAACAGCCACGATGTCCGCGAGATGGGACGCGCGACGTCCACGTTCCTCCGCGAGTTGGACAGTATGAACACGCAAGTCGTGCTCATCGCCACGACCAACATGTACGGAACGCTCGACAAGGCGATGATTCGTCGGTTTGATTCCGTGATCGACTTCGGCAGGTACACCCGAGATGACCTCCTCGAGGTAGCGACCACGCTGCTCAACGTGCATCTAGCCAAGTTCCGCTTTGCCGGGAAAGATGTGCGCCTATTCAACAAGATAATGCGGCTTATGGACGAGGTGCTGTATCCTGCTGAGCTCTCAAACCTCATCAAAACGGCGATTGCTTTCAGCAATCCAGGCGAGCCGTTCGACTACATGCGCCGCCTTTACAAGGCTGCGACGGGCAACGTAGTTCCCGACGCCAAGAGCCTCCGCGAGCAGGGCTTCTCCATGCGCGAGATAGAGACGCTGACGGGCACGCCGATCAGCACTCTTTCGCGCGAGCTGAAAGGTTAGACGATGAGCAACGCTATTCTCGAACTGAAGGGCTCTTATGAGCGCAAGGGGGCAATGCCTCCCGGCCCGCCGTCGCTCCCAAATGGGCAATCCGTTTCTGCTGACGAGCTTGAAGGTCTAAAGGCCGATCTTGTCGAGTGCAGGAACTATTGGAAGCGCCAGCAACTCGGCATCGACTACCTAATTAATGCTCGTTATAAATCGACCGTGGCTAAGAGTAATCGTTGCAGGAGGCTCCTGGCGCGAAGCAGTGACAACGCAAGTGACTCCATTGTCGGCGCAAGGTTCGAGCAGATACCTGGAAGCGCGGGGAATAACCCCCGCCACATCATCACATACCGCGTTGCCCCGCAGACGCTGGACAAGACGGTAGAGGAGCTGGGCACCTGTATAGGCATCCTGCGGCGAAATTACCCAAACGGCGTGATAGGCAGCAAGGAGCTGTCGCAGCTCGACAAAGAAAAGTTCGACGCTTACGGAGCGTCAATCTCAAAAACGGCCTTCGCGCAAATCATTCGCGATGCCCATTACCTCGTTAATTTCTATTACACCGACACAATCGATGATGCGTACAAAAACGACGACGCCTTCGTCACCATATACGATACTGGGACGGATACATACGAGCTGCTAAGCCGAGTCATACCCGCGCTGGACAGCGGACAGGTCTTTGAGAACTGCGTTCGCTTGTATCCCGACCAATATGAGCGGCTTCGTCGCGAAGCGCCCTACCTCGTCGCCATGTCTACGGTCAACTTCGCCGACACTGACCTAGCGAAACTCTGGGGCGAGAGGGCCTATAGGGAATACGAGGCGCGTTTGCCGCTACCGCCCTCGATTCCCGATCCGGACGGAGAGCCAGTCGTCGGCGTTATCGATACGCTATTCAACGAGAACGCATATTTTAGCGCGTGGGTTGATTACCAGGACTGTATGACCGAGAAACGCGACTGCAACAACGACGTGGCCCACGGGACGCAGGTTTCCTCCATCATCGTCGATGGCCCCTCGCTCAACCCCGAGCTAGACGACGGCTGCGGCCGTTTCCGCGTCAAGCACTTCGGCATCACCGACGGCGAGAAGCTGAACTCGCTTACCGTTATGCGCGACGTCAAGAGGATAATCGAGGCAAATCTGAGCATTAAGGTTTGGAACCTGTCGCTCGGCACCGCCTCGGAATGCCCGGAAAACTCAATTTCTCCGGTCGCGTCGATCCTTGATGAGCTGCAGGCGAAATACGACGTGGTGTTTGTGGTATCGGGAACGAATCTCGAAAACGGAGAGGAGACAAAGCGCGTTGGATCGCCGGCGGATTCAATCAATTCCGTGGTGGTTAACTCGGTGGGACGCGACTGTGCGCCAGCAATCTACTCGCGCCACGGGCCGGTCTTGTCGTTCTTCGGCAAGCCCGACATAAGCTACTACGGCGGCACCAAGGAGGACGGGCTCGTTGTGGCGGCGCCTTTCGCCCTCGTGCGTGACTGGGGTACGTCTTTCGCCGCCCCGTGGATCGCACGAAAGCTCGCCTTTCTGATTTATAAGGCTCGACTCACGAGGGAGGAGGCCAAGGCGCTTCTCATCGACTCGGCCTATGGATGGGGTGAGGGCGGTCTATCCAATACAAGGGGGTACGGCGTTCCGCCTATCAGTATTGAGGACATAATCGGCACGCCCAACAACGAGATTCGATTCATCCTCTCGGGCGCAATCGACAGCTATGAGACCTACAACTACGGTATACCGATTCCCATGAACGACGGCAGGTATCCGTTCATGGCGCGGGCCACGCTCTGCTACTTCCCGGAATGCCACAGGAGCCAAGGCGTCGATTACACCACCACAGAGATCGACCTCCATTTCGGACGCATCAAGGGTAAAGGGATCAAATCCCTGGACAAAAACGTCCAGGGAGACGAAGGTTCCCAAGTCTATGAAGCGGAAGCACGTGCGCTCTACCGCAAGTGGGACAACGTCAAGCACATCGGCGACGTGTTCAAGTCCCGGTTCGCCCCGCGCAAAGTCTACGACAACCCGCAATGGGGCATTATGCTGCGCAAGAAGGAGCGCAACAAGCCTGGTGCTGGAGATGGAATCAGGTTTGCAGTCGTTGTCACTCTACGAGAGATGTACAACGTGAACCGCATCGAGGAGTTCGTGCAACGCTGCTCGCTGCGAGGGTGGATAGTAAACCGCATCGACATCGACGTGATCAACCAGATATATGAGGCCGCCGAGGTTGAAATCGACTTTGAAGACTAGTGCGCCGGTCTTGCAGCGTTCATGCTCGGATTCGAGTGCGGCCTAATTGTCCGAGGCGGGTGCTGGATAGCACTTCATGCAGCAGCATCTAACGCCCGCCTCGGCTGACAAATTTCACTATTCGAGTGGTCAATCGGTTATGAAAAGCCAGGTTTTAGATGACGTAATTCATAAGGCAAGACAACTGGGGATATTGCAAATAGCGCAAGGTTCGGCCGCTTGGGAATAGAGTTCACGGCAGTGAGGACCAACTTTCAAAGTATGCCCAGCTGCTTTATGACACATTGTAGTTTTGATTAATTTATAGCCTTTTATATGCTAAAACACGATGATTGAATACATCGCGATTCAGCATCTATGCCAAATACGTCTTACTTGAAGAATTTAAAGGTCACCCTCACGAACAGACTCATGTTGGCATCGGTCGAAGACTCGCAGTCGGTTATATCGGTAAAACAGGGCTTGAATCTTCGGTAAGTTCTTATAATAATTTAGTGCATTTGAAAGGCAGAGGATCAAGTGGAGGGCTTTTAGATGTCAACAGAGAGCACCGGCATTTTCGCCACAAAAGAGTATCGCTTTCTCTGCTGGCTCGACGCCCAACAAACTGCTACGCCCGAGGGGCCTGCAATCAAGATGTCACAAAGCGCAATAGCGGAGGCATACGGGAGCAGTCCTGCGACCATTAACGGTTGGATCAAGTCGCTCAAGGACTCGAACTGCCTTACAACCTACCGGAAAAAGAGCGGCTATATTGTTACGGAAACGGGAAAGCAAGCAATAAAGAAAATGAAAGAGTTGGAAGGCGTTATTTTTCAAGGTGACAGCAGGCCTTCGGAGCCGGCACCCTCCTCCTTGTCATATATCGATGTATTCTCAGGATGTGGAGGCCTATCGTTGGGCCTTGGCTGGGCAGGCTGGTCGGGTATCTTCGCAATTGAGAAAGACCCTATGGCCTATTCCACTTTTGAACATAATTTAATTAGCGAAACCTCCCCCTATAGCCACTTTCAGAATTGGCCTGAATGGCTCACTAAGGAATCGCACGATATTAACGATGTTCTCTCAGACGATACCGCGAGAGGGCATCTGAAAGAACTAAGCGGGGAGGTGACTCTTCTCGCTGGCGGCCCTCCATGTCAGGGGTTCTCCGTCGCGGGGGCGCGCAACGGCAATGACCCGAGAAACCTGCTTGTTTTTAAACAAATTGAAATGGCCAGAATACTCAGGCCACGCTTCGTGCTGGTGGAAAACGTTGGTGGATTTGGGAAAAAGTTCGTACTGCGTCCAAGCGATAACACCACAAGAAGCGTCGCCGAAGAGGCGGTCGATAAGCTCAAAGAGTTGGGCTATAGCGTCGGGAAAATCACCATAAACGCTGCCGACTTCGGTGTCCCACAGATACGCAAGCGGGTAATACTGCTTGCTATTTCCGAGGACTACGCAGGGAAACTTGATGTCAAGAGTTTGCTCGATGACTTGCTTTCATCTATCTGCATCGAGCAGAGGAAGGACCTTAGGCTTGCCACAAGCAGATATGTAAACGTCGCAGAGGCGCTGAGCGACCTTTCAGGCGATGAACTTGTGGCAGACCCAGAATTCCCAAGGTTTAAAACATGCAAGTATCTGCCTGCGAGCACTTCCTACCAGAAGCTCATGAGGAAGAATATTCGAAAGCAAGCAGTGCCGACCTGCCATCGCTTCAATCGGCACAGCGATAAGCTCATTGCGCTCTACAACAAGGCGCATATGACGCAGCAACCCGGGCGCCTCAGCAAGGAGTTCTTGTATGCGAACGGGTGTCACTCAAACAAGCGGTTTGTTCTAGACCTCGAAAAACCTTGCTCAACGCTAACAACTGCGCCAGAGGAGCTCATACATTTCGATAAACCTCGAGTCGTAACTCTCCGGGAGATGGCTCGCCTGCAATCGTTCCCTGACGACTTCCAATTCTATGGACGCTATACACTTAACGGCCCTGCAAGAGGAGTCGATGTTCCCCGGAATGCGCAAATTGGCAACGCTATCCCGCCTCTGGTAGGCAGGGCTTTGGGGCTAGCCATAAAAGACGTCATTTCGCTTGTTCAAACAGATGATGAAAGGTTGGAGCAATACCGTCCGAGCAACGATTAACTCAATGCCAGATTGAGTTATCGTACTCGATAGAGATGGCATGATAAATCACCTCGGTTACGAACTGGCTCGGATCGAGGTGATGTTTTTCTGAGTACTCATTGACATCGCGCCAGGTCTGTCCCGACAGCCTAACCGGCCTATAGAACTCAGGGAAAGCGTAGCCGCATTGTGAGCAATCTTTCTGGCATCCTCGGCAGACGACGCTCTTTTCGATATTGCAAGAATCACAAAGTGGCTGCCAATTTGTAAGGTCATCGGTACCACCGCGGGCACGGGGGACTTTGTGATCCTGCTGAAATCCATTCTCATCGGGCGTGCAACCACAGACGGCGCAAACATTGTTGTAGGCCCCAAGGACCATCTTCCATTTATCTGCCGAGAGTGATGTTCTGGGCCGTTTCTTTGGTGAGATGTTCAAATGAATGAGCTGATACCTCTGCCCATTCTTGATGATGCCTAGAAACCCCTCATCGCCCTGCAATTCGCGCAACCGCCTGAACGGATCGTGGTATGTGCCGCCCTTGGCGCGATCAATCGCAGCCCTGATCTCTTCGCGGCCAACGATAGGCCCGGGTATGCCATACCCTTTCGGCCAAAGAGTCTCCAATATGACGCGATAGATTTGCCGATTGGCCTTACTGTTCGTAATGAAGCCCGACGATGCCTTATCAATCCATCCGTCGCGCTCGACCAGGTAGTTATCACCATCAGTGTTAGGAGTTTGAAAATCCTGCTGTGCCTGACTAGACTTAGTGCGTCTTGGAGCGGACATGATGACCACCTTAAATCGTGAGTAACAGCTGCAAGTGTATCACTTGCCATATGAGCAACAGACAAACAGAGCCTATCGACCGAAGCTTCTAGCAGGAAGGACGCCTCTACAAGTTTCACAGGCTCCCGCACATCTGCCCCACGCTCGCCAACGTTTCACCTTTTCAGCCGCCCCGTGGCCGGGGCCGTCCGGGCTCGGAGCTGCTCGTCGGGGCTCGCCCGCGTCGTGGCCGCGTGCACTTCGGGCGCTTCCGTCGGTTCGGTCGCGCCACGGGCCGCCCATGGCGCTCGTGAGTCTCACGATGCGTCCGTCTCGCCGACGTCCTGCTGAAGCGCGCGAGCTCGAACCTGGTCTTGTGCTAGGTGGCCGAGCTGTTGGCCTGCGTGTTGGCGCTGGTCTTCATTGCCGTGGCCTATGTCGTCGTGAGCATGGCCATCGCGCTTGCAATCGCGGCCGTCGTCTTGGTGGTGTGCCTTGCCGGGTCTCCCGTTATCTATGTCACCACGTGGTGCAGGTAGCGGACTGTTGCTCCCAATGGCCCGCGGTGTCAGCGACCGATCGGCAGGCTGCCGGGAAAAGTCCAGGTAGCCTGCCGATCCCAGCTTTACATCGTTCCCTTGCTCGCGGCGTAATGCTCCGCCTGCTTAAAGGCGTCCTCGTAGGCGCGCTGTTTTGCTTCGTACTCTTGCACGTAGCGCTCCTGTTCCGCTCGGCTGGGGGGACGGGTACGGTCATGCTTCGTAGGTCTTTGGGAGATAGCTGCGCAAGCGAGTCTCCGTGCGAGGAGGCCATAAGTCTCTGCTGTCCTTCATCGGACGACAGGTAGGCTAAGAAGAACCGTGCTAGTCGTTCATCTTCAAGGGATGCGCAGAAGATGACATCGCAAGGGACAATGAGCTTAGGGCATAGCTGGGGTTCCCGAAGCACTGAATCGCGATTCGTGCTTCCAGGCACTACGAGGGCTAGCTTAAATGGCGAAGACGCTCGTGCCAATCAGCGCGGGGCAGAGGTCGAACTTGTTGCTGCCCAAGGCGATGCCGATCGGGCAGACATCGATGCTGCTGCCGCCCAGACGGAGCTCGATATGGCCCAGCAGGCTGCGAGCGATGCCGATGCCGCCGTGGCAACGGCTCAGGCAAAGTCTGACGCGGCTGCTGTCCGCGCCTCTCAGCTTAAGAACGCCGCCGCATCGCTTGCCAAGGCTACCGAGGACAAAGCCGCTGCCGATACCGCGCGCGATGCTGCGGCGACGGCCGTGATGGATGCCGAGTACGACTGGGTAGATGCTGACAAAGCCGTGACGGATACGGCTGCCGCCCGCGATGCCTCTGCCGCCGCGGTTGCCCGCCTGCGTAGGATCAATCTTGCCGAAGCCATTGTTAACGGCGGCGCTGACGATGCAGGCGAGGCGCTCAACGCCAAGATTGCCGCGGCTCACGATGCCGCAGAGCACGCCGCGGCCGCCAATGCCGAGCTCGATGCCGCCGTGGCTGCGGCGGATGCTGTGGCGCCGGCATACTTGGAGGCGCTTGCAAACTACGCCGCCGCCAAGGCCGAGCTCGACCAGGCTATTGTCGAGCTCAACGCCGAGATCGCTCGCCAAGAGGCCGCCGAACGCGGGAATGGCGAGCAGGCCCAGCCCGCCACGCAAGTGACGTACCAGGCCAAACATGCGGTGGCAACAACCGAGGCCGCGACGTGGCAGACGGCGATGCCTGCCACGGGCGATACGCCCGACCTACTGGGCGAGACCTTCGTTATCGGCGGCACGGTCCTGGTGGCCGCCGGCGTCTTTCTGTCCGATAAGCGCCGCCAGCTGACCCGTTAGGGACAGAAGGAAAGCGGACCATTTTCGGCGCGCACCGTAGGGGGCAAGAAGGTCCCACGCGGTACGCGCCTAAAAACGTGTCCGCACGCAATGTGACACTTAGCCTGTCGCCCTGCTCTGTCGCGGCGGCATGCACCTGAACAACGGCCCTCTAAGGAGATCGATATCGATGAGTGACAACACCAAGCATCTCGCAAAGAGGTGCGTCAAGGACGCAGGGCCGTGCCTCGCGCTGTGCGTTGCCGGCGCTGCGGTCGCGCTGCTGGCTGTTCTGGGGCCGTTCGACGTGCTTCGAAGCGGCGGCTCTCTGCATGTTTGCATGGCCCTTGCCGGTGCCATGATGACCGGCGGCGTGCTCGATCTGGTTTTTTGGGTGTTTGACCCGTTTGGATGGAAGAACGAAGGGTAAGCCCTAAGGGATGGATGCCCCGCAGCGTTAGGAGGTTCCTATGATTTGGTTTACCAGCGATACTCACTTTGGACACGAGAACATGCTACGGCTTGCCGACAGGCCTTGGTCGACTGTTGCGCAGATGAACGACGCCATGGTCGCGAGCATTAATAGCAAGGTCGCCGTGGACGACGAACTTTACATTTTGGGTGACTTTAGCTTTAAGATGACGGCCCAAGATGCCTACGAGCTGCGCAAAAGCATCGCATGCAAGCGCGTCCATCTGCTGCCCGGCAACCACGACAAAGACTGGATGCAGCCTGCGGTAGCGGATGCCTTTATCGTCGAGCCGCCCATTTGCGTGCTCAAGATCGACCGCCAAAAAATCGTGCTGAGCCACTATCCCATGGTCGACTGGCAGGGTATGTCGCACGGCAGCTGGCATCTTCATGGGCATATCCACAGCTGCGGCGGCGCGTACAACAGGTTTAACCTCAGGCAGGGGCTGCTGCGCTATGACGTGGGTGTGGATGCCAACGGCTACGCCCCGGTGAGCCTGGAGGAGCTCAAGTCGTGGTTTGCGCAGGTCGACGAGCCGGCGTGTTGCGTTAAATGGCCGTGGTGGGTCAACGCCACGGGCGATGAGCAGGTCGAGCGCGATCTCGAAGCCTATAAGAGGGAAGTGGTGGAAGTGGTAATCCGATGACGGTCTATGTGACGGGCGATATTCACGGCGGCGTCGACATGCAAAAGCTGCGCGACTGGGAGCTTGGGGATAGTCTGACGGGCGACGACTATCTGATTGTCGCGGGCGACTTTGGCTTTCCGTGGGATTTCTCTGCCGAGGAGTGCGCCGATATCGCTTGGTTGGAGTCGCGCCCCTATACCGTGCTGTTCGTCGACGGCAACCACGAACGTTTCGATCACTGGGCGGAGCGACCCATGGAGTTGTGGCACGGTGGGCTGACGCAGCGCCTGTCGGATACCTCTCCCATACGGCGCCTGACGCGCGGCGAGGTTTTTAAACTCGACGGCTCAACGATCTTTACCATGGGCGGTGCCACGAGCGTGGACAAGGAATACCGCATTCCGTATTCCAGCTGGTGGCCACAGGAGCTGCCGGACGAGCGCAACTTTGAGGAGGCACGGACAAAGCTCGACAGCGTGGGCTGGAAGGTCGACTACGTAATCACCCACACCTGCTCTACGCACATGCTTTCGCCCACGCTCTATCCGGCGCCCGGCTGGGATTGCCCCGGCGTTGATCGACTTACGGCGTTTTTCGATGAGCTGGAAGATCGCTTGGACTACAAGCGCTGGTACTACGGCCATTTTCATCGGGATGCCAACCCGGCCGAGCGCCACACCGTGCTCTACGACTGTATCGTTCGCTTGGGTGATGAACTCCAGCCCTGGGATGTTGCGTAGCGGCAAGACGTTTGGCTACTCGGCCGTTATGGTGATGTTTTTCCGGTGCGCGTGGATAACATCCCAGCTAAAGTGCTCGACCAATTGCTCGGCGGTGCGCGGCGTGGTGTCCGGCGCGATGCCTGTTTGCCCGGCGAGCCAGCCCAGCAGTGCCTCGGGCGTGCCAAAGCGTGCGCGTAGCTCGCCCAGGTCCAGGTCGCGATCGCGCTTGGAAAGGCGGCGGCCGTCCGGCGACATGAGCAGCGGAATATGTGCGTAGTGCGGCGTGGGAAGTCCCAGCAGATGCTGCAGATAGATCTGGCGCGGCGTAGAGCCCAGCAGGTCGCATCCGCGCACGACCTCGGTGACGCCCATGTCAGCGTCGTCGACCACCACGGCTAGCTGATAGGCAAAAACGCCGTCGCTGCGGCGCACCAAAAAGTCGCCGCACTCGGTGGCGAGTGCTTCGCATTGGGCGCCGTACGTGCGATCCACAAATTCGATCACGTCGTCTGCGAGGTCGTCGACGGTGGGCACGCACAGACGTGTGGCCGGGGCGCGCAGGGCGCTGCGACGGGCCACCTCCTCGGCAGAAAGGCCTCGGCAGGCGCCGCGGTAGATGGGCGTGCCGTCGCTGGCGTGCGGCGCGCTCGCAGCGTGGAGCTCGGCACGCGTGCAAAAACAGGGGTAGGTGAGGCTGGCGTCTTGCAGCTGGCGCAAAGCGCTCTCGTACAGGTCGAGGCGATCGTGCTGGTAGTAGGGGCCTTCGTCCCACTCGAGTCCCAGCCAAGCCAGGTCGTCAATCAGTTGAGCGGCAAGTTCCGGGCGCTTGCAGCGATCGTCCAGGTCCTCGATGCGCAACACGATGCTGCCGCCCTGGTTGCGGGCCGAAAGCCACGCGCACAGGCAGCTGAACACGTTGCCCAGGTGCATGCGGCCCGAGGGCGACGGGGCAAAACGGCCCACGACAGGTGCGGGAACGGAGGTGGGCGGCGTCGTTGGCGCGTCCGCGGCGGGCGTAGCTATGTTGCGTGCTTTGATATCCATGCGGACGAGTATAGCGCGGGGTGCGATGGGGAGGCGTCACTGTGGTCCGCAAGTTGGCCGCGCTGCGCATTGCACGCGGCTGGTTTGCGGCTCAAGGTCTCGATTGCTGCGCACTGACTTAGCCTCACAAACGACAGAAACCCCGGCAGCTCTTCGCAACTGCCGGGGTTTCCACGGAAAAGGGGGACATGATCCTCGAGCGAACGGGAAAGGGGCAACCGTTTTCGCTCAACTGCTTTATGCCCCTCGACTGGCGGCTCAATCAGCGCATGCCGCGCCCACACAAAGCCGCTACACCTGTGGCGGAGCTGTGAAGTGATATCTATTGTTGGCGCGGGATTCGGCCAAAGAGCGTCCTAAACGACAAATTTGCTGCTGTCCGTCGGTTCAACCCAATGATCCGTTTTCCTCCGTCCCCAATAGATCATTTTCTAGGTGCCGGTCGAGGGTGGGACTTTTGTCCCATTTGACGTTCCGTTGGCCCAGATATTCGTCATGTGTGCCCGCAAACGTGGGACAATGGCGATGTTGGTTTTACAGACAAAGGATGTGCCTATGAACGCCCCCGTTGCCAATACTTGTCGGCAGCGCCACCTGTTTGCGCGATTCGCTTCCGTCTGCGTGCTCGTCACGCTTGCGTTGTTGCTGCTGCCTGTCGCCGCGCACGCCGACGGCTACTCCATGACCCGAACTTATATCAGTGCCACGGTTGAGGCCGATGGATCGCTGACCGTTGTCGAGGGACGCCAGTTTGATTTCGACGACGACATCAACGGCGTGTTTTGGGAGATCAATACGGGCACCAACCAGCAGGGCGGCACGGCGGGCGTTGACGTGCTGAGTGTCGAGGAAGAGGACACCGCGTTTAACAAAGTCGATAGCGCGAACAAGGGCGATTCTGGCGTCTACACGGTCGAGCAGACCGGTGACGGCGTAAGGATTAAGGTGTTCAGCCCCCACGAGAGCGGCGACAGCGCGATCTATTACGTGAGCTACACCATGACCGGTGCGGTCATGAACTGGGCCGATACCGCCGAGCTCTACTGGAAGTTTGTGGGCGACGGCTGGTCCGCGGACTCCGATGACGTTGAGATGGAAGTGTACTTCGCAAATGCCGCTGCCGGGACGGCGGCCGTCAAGGGCGATAACTTCCGCGCATGGGGCCACGGCCCGCTGACGGGCGATGTATCGCTCGATGCGGACGAACCCATGGTCACCTATACCATTCCCTGCGTGCATCAGGGCGAATTCGCCGAGGCACGCATCGCCTTCCCTAGCGACTGGGTGCCGCAGCTTGCCGCTTCGGGCGAAGAGCGCATGTCAACGATCCTGAGCGAAGAGAAGGAATGGGCCGACGAAGCTAACGCCCGCCGCGCTCACGCTCGCATGATTGCCAATGCACTTGCCGTGCTAAGTGTTGTTGCGGCGGTGGTCTTTACCGGCACAATCGTTATGCTCAAGCTGCGCAAGCGCAAGCCCAAGCCGCTTTTCCAGGACGAATATTTCCGCGATGTGCCTTCGGCCGACCATCCCGCCGTGCTTTCGGCCCTCATGAGCTGGAACGAGGTGCCCGACCAGGCATATATCGCCACGCTCATGAAGCTCACTGACGACCGTGTGATCAAGCTGGAGCAGGCGACCGTGACCAAGGCCAAGAAGGGTCTGTTGGGGCGTGAAAAAGAAGAGCAGACGTATCGCGTGACGGTGAGTGATGCGGGCTGGAAGTCGGCCAAGGGCATTGACCACATGGTGCTCAAGGTCTTCTTTGCCGGTGCTAAGCCTGACGAGAACGGTGACCGTTCGCGCACGTTCGACGAGCTGCAGCACTACGTCAAGCAGCACGCTACACCCGTGGGTGATAAGCTCGAGGACTATCAGAACACCGTTAAGGGCAAGCTGGCCGATAGCGAGTACGTTGCCTCGGACGGCATTGTTGCAATGGTGTTTTGCCTGGTTCTTGGTATCCTGATTGCCTTTGTTCCCGTGGGATCCATTTTCTTTACCGATGGCGCACAGGCGAACATCACCGCCGCGGTTATCTCGGTGCCGATTGTGCTGGTGGGTATCGGCGTGGGCCTTACGTTTCGCCGCTTTACGCCGGAGGGCGCCGAGGTGGCGGCTCGCTGCAAGGCACTTAAGCATTGGCTCGAGGACTTCACTCGTCTAAAGGAAGCCGTCCCGGGCGATCTGGTGCTGTGGAACAAGCTGCTGGTGATGGGCGTGGCGCTGGGTGTTTCCAAGGAAGTGCTGCGTCAGCTTGCCGAGGCCGTGCCGCCCGAGGTGCGCGAGGCCGACGGCTTCTATGACAATTATCCCTGCTACTGGTGGTACTACCATCATTACGGTATCGAGTCTCCGCTCGATTCGTTCGATGACGTGTATCACGAGAGCATCCGTGAGCTGGCGTCGAGCTCCGACAGCTCGGGCGGCGGCGGAGGCGGCGGCTTCTCTGGCGGCGGAGGCGGCGGCGTCGGCGGAGGCGGCGGCGGAACGTTCTAGCGCGCTCTGATTTTTGGGATGGATCTTCTCCGGCGACTGTTGGCGGAAAATCTATCCCATTTTTATGCTTTGAAATGGGTCTATCTTTCCGTTACGGATCACCACACAGGGGGCAGTGGGCAAAAAATGCCAAATATGAGTACTGTTGCCATTATAGTGACATATATTTGCACTAAATAATGGGCTCCTAATGAGATTATCTCTCGTTAGGGGCCCATTTTATTGAACATTTGTGGAAATACGTCAGCTCGCCTGACTGGCTGCTATGTCTAAAAGCCTCTAAAATGCCCCAAATCGCTGCTACTAAAAAGGTAACAGTACTCATATTTGATGTTTTTTGCCCACAGCTATTTGCAGACCCCTCTATAGGGCGACGCCAACGAGGGTTTCGTCGACTGTGTTACCCAAGAATGTCCCCAACGACTAGGTGCGGTTGCTGCCAAGGAGTGTCCCGGGGTGCCGGCACAAAAGGAACGTCCCTAACTGCTGGGTTTAGGCTGTTAGATCGAGTTCGTAGAGGAAGCTTTCGCGCGGCATGTCGTGACGGCGCTCTTCGCGGTTGGCGCGGTGCGTGGCCGTGCGCTTAAAGCCGTGCAGCTCGTAGAACTTCCACGAGCAGTTGGAGTCGGTGTACAGGTGCGCCCTCGTCGCTCCAAGCGAGGACAGGTGCGAGACCGCGGCATCGAGCAGAACCGTGCCAACGCCCAGGCCATGGACATCGCGATCCACGGCAAGCAGCGTGACCTCGTTGTCGTGCGGCAACGGGCTGCTCTCGAGCAGGCGGTTGTTGGTTCGGATGGTTGCGCGCACAAACGAGAGATACTCGGCGCAGGCATCAGGCTCCAGCTCACGCATCTGCGATAGCAGCGCGCGTTCGGTATCCATCCAATGCTCGTTGATAGTGACGCCGGAGTTCTGTCCTGCTCGTGCAAGTGCAATGCCGCGCGCCTCGCCGTCAATCACCGCTACCTGCGAAAACGTCGACGACGAAAGGCAATAAGCGAGGTCGCACGCGGCCTCAAGGCGGTTGTACTCATCGTTATCCGAATTGTTATGCCAAAGCTGCTGCAGAATCAGCGCGATGGCGTCGAAGTCTTCGGTATCAAACGGTCGGTAGAGAACCCGCGAGACCATGGTGCCTCTTTCTTTTGCGGATGCATATCGAGCACAGTTCTACCACGCCATTGGCATCTAATTATGGTGCCCCTGTGTTCCATGAACTCACCGTGCCCGGTGCCATGCCCATCCCCTCCGCTCGCAAACTTTTTCTGCACATGCGCCCGTTGCGGGGTGCATCGATGCGCTCGATGCGCTACATTAAATCAGTATTTTCAATGCCGCTGCGCGAGCGCTGCAGATCGACGTATCACCGACTCACAGAGCACGGCGGCGTACCAGACAGGAGGACTGCATGGGATCTGATGTGAAGATCGCACGCGCGTTGATCTCGGTTACCGATAAGACGGGCGTCGTCGATTTCGCACGGACGCTGGTTGACGACTTTGGCGTCGAGATCATCTCTACGGGCGGCACGGCTCGTGCCATCGAGGACGCGGGCATTCCCGTAACCCCCATCGAGGAGTTCACGGGCTATCCCGAGATGATGGACGGCCGCGTTAAGACCCTGCACCCCAAGGTTCATGGCGCGCTGCTGGCCCGCCGCGATTCCGAGCAGCACATGCAGGAGGCGGCTCAGCACGGCATTAAGCTGATCGACCTGGTCGTCGTCAACCTGTACGAGTTCGAGAAGACCGTTGCCAATCCCGAGGTCACCTTCGCGGACGCCATCGAGCACATCGACATCGGCGGTCCCTCCATGCTGCGCTCTGCTGCCAAGAACGCCACGAGCGTTACCGTCATTTCCGACCCGGCCGACTATGATGCCGTCCTGGCCGAGATGCACGAGACCGGTGGCTGCACCACGCTTTCCACCCGTCGTCGCCTGCAGGTGAAGGTCTACCAGACCACCGCCGCCTACGACACGGCTATCTCCCGTTGGCTTGCCGCCCAGGCAAGCGACGTGGCGGACACCTCTGCCAAGCTCGAGATCTCGCTGGAGAAGGTCGACGACCTGCGCTATGGCGAGAATCCTCAGCAGAAGGCTACGGTCTACCGCTTTGCCGAGGGCTGCGAGAACACCGCGAGCTCGCAGTTCCCGCTCGTGGGCTCCGAGCAGATCCAGGGCAAGCCGCTCAGCTACAACAACTATCTGGATGCCGACGCCGCCTGGAACCTGGTCCGCGAGTTCGACGAGCCGGCCTGCGTAATCCTCAAGCACCAGAACCCCTGCGGTTCCGCCGTTGCCGAGGACATCACGGCTGCCTACGACCGCGCTTTTGCCTGCGATCCCAAGAGCGCCTTCGGCGGCATCATCGCCTGCAACCGCGAGGTTCCCTTTGATCTGGTTGAGCACTTTGCCGATCAGAACAAGCAGTTCGTCGAGGTCATCATCGCCCCGAGCTACACCGCCGAGGCGCTCGAGCGCATGGCCAAGCGCCCCAACCTGCGCGTGTTGGCGACCGGCGGCGTGGACCACGGCGCTCAGGTGGAGCTGCGCTCCGTCGACGGCGGCATGCTGGTGCAGGAGGTCGACCACGTGACCGAGGATCCCGCGACCTTTACGTTCCCCACCGACCGCAAGCCCACCGACGCCGAGATGGCCGAGCTCGAGTTTGCCTGGAAGGTCTGCAAGGGCGTTAAGTCCAACGCCATCCTGGTCTCCAAGGGTAAGGCCGGCATTGGCATGGGCCCGGGTCAGCCTAACCGCGTTGACTCTGCGCTACTTGCCTGCGAGCGCGCCGAGGACTTCTGCGAGCGCGAGGGCGTGGAGAAGGGCGGCTTTGCCTGTGCAAGCGACGCGTTCTTCCCGTTCCGCGACAACGTCGACGTGCTTGCTGCACACGGCGTGACCTGCATCATCCAGCCCGGCGGCTCCAAGCGCGACGACGAAAGCATCCAGGCCTGCAACGAGCACAATATTGCTATGGTCTTTACCGGCGCCCGCCACTTCCGCCACTAAGTTTCGCCCCGGGACAAAATAATCTCTGCAAAAGACGGCTGCTCCGTTTGGAGGGCCGTCTTTTTGGTATAAGAGGACGGAATGACTAACACGAAAGGTACAACCATGCCCCAGATTGATGATGCCGAACTGTTTGGTAATGCCGAGGATCAGCGTGCGTACGAGGACTTTTGCGCCAATCAGGAGGCGGTCGAGCAGTTCACGCTCGACAAGCCCGCGCTCATCTGCCGTTGGCGCATGTCCAACAAAAAGGTGCCCATGCTCAACCGTCACATCCGCGCGCTGTCTGAGCGCCTGGTGCAGGGCGAACCACTTACCCATAACATGCTCAGCTGGGCCAAGCAGCACGTTGAGTGGTCACTTGCCGAGGGCGACTACACCGCCCGCGACGGCGTGCTCATGCTGGTGATCGATATCAACGGCAACGCCGCCATGACGGTGGGGGAGTACGAGCCGCTGGCCGACACGTCGGCCAAGGCGCTGCGTGCCCGTTCTGCCGAGGCTCGCTCCGAGGCCGACGAGACCGGCGTGGCGCCCGAGCTGCTCGCTGCCGTCAACAACGGCGAGCTTGCCTTTGTGGCGCCGGCGGACGAGTGCCTGTGCGGCACGGCGACGCTCATCGAACAGCTGGCCCAGACCAAGGGCATCTCGGTCACGCGCGTAGATATTCCCGCGCAGCTTAAGGGCGCGCTGTTCCTAGTGAGCGACGAGCACGGCGTGGTCCCCGCAACCGAGACGGACGCCGCCGAGGCCGACGCCGCCACGGTCGCCTTCTTCGCCGAAGGCTACGAAAAGCTCCGTGCCCGCCGCTAAATGATTTTTCTGGGACGGGGATTAAGAATCATTTTGGTCCCCGCCACCGCTGCGAGTGCGAGGCGGACAAAACGCCCCCGCTCGCGAACAGTTCTGTCACCTTGGTACCGCGCGCGGTGCACACCTGCAGTTTCGCGGCCATAATGGTGGCAAGACAACCAAGAGGGGAGCGGAATCCATGGCGCTAATCTATATCGTTGAGGACGACGAGCCCATCCGTCGCGAGCTCGCCGACATTTTGGCGCGTGCCGGTTTTGAGGTCGAGGCCTGCGAATCGTTTGAGCATGTCTCGCGCGATATTCTCGCCGCCGCGCCCGACCTGGTGCTGCTCGACCTCACGCTTCCCGTCAAGGACGGCCAGCATATCTGCCACGAGGTTCGCCGCGAATCCGAGGTCCCCATCATCGTCCTCACGTCGCGCACGACCGAGATCGACGAGGTCATGGCCATGACGCTCGGCGCGGACGACTTTGTTCCCAAGCCCTACAGCGCCCGTGCGCTCGTGGCGCGCATCAATGCCTTGCTGCGTCGCACCGCGGCGGCAGGCGAGCGCAGCACGCTCGTCCACAAGGGATTGGAGCTCGACCTCGCCCGCTCCATGGTCACCAATACGGCAACCGGCGACAGTACCGAGCTCACCAAAAATGAACTGCGTATCCTCTCGCTGCTTCTGAGCCGCGCGGGCAAGATCGTTTCGCGCTCGGCCATCATGCAGGACCTGTGGGACTCCGACGCTTTCGTGGACGACAACACGCTTACCGTTAACATCAACCGCCTGCGCACCACGCTCGAAAAAATCGGCATCAAGGGGTATTTGACGACGCACCGCGGCCAAGGCTATTCGGTCTAGGGGCCGGCTATGTCGTTTGCCAAGTTCTTTAAAGATGCGCTGCTTCCCGTCGCCGTGTGGACGTGCGGCGTGCTGCTGAGCTGCTTTGTGCTGACGGTCGCCGGCGCACCCGTTTCTATCGTGGTCGTGGCGGTTGGCGTGTCCTTTATCTTCGGTATGCTCGGCATCGTGGTCGAGTACGCTCGCCGTCGCCGTTTTCTGCGTCAGTTGGAGCGCGCGGCCGAGGAGCTCGAGAGTCCCGCATGGGTGCAGGAGATGGTGCAATGCCCGACCTATGCCGAGGGCGAGCTCGAGTACGAGGTCTTGCGCCGGGTGGGCAAAGCTGCCTGCGACGAGGTTGCCGAAGGCCGGCGCCAGACCGATGACTATCGCGACTATATCGAGAGCTGGGTCCACGAGGCCAAGCTGCCCTTGGCGGCGGCCCATCTAATTTTGGAAAATCTGGATGGCAGCGAAGACGACCTGTCACGTGTGGATGACCTGGGCCGTGAGCTGGCTCGCGTGGAACGCTATATCGACCAGGCGCTGTACTACGCGCGCTCGGAAGTCGTGGAGCGCGACTACCTGATTCGCCGCTGGGATCTTAAGACCTTGGTGACGGGCGTGATTAAGGCCAACGCGCGCGAGCTCATCGCGGCGCATGTGGCCCCGGTGTGCGAGAACCTCGACTTTGAGGTGTTTACCGACGAGAAGTGGCTCGAGTTTATTCTGGGCCAGCTCATTCAGAACAGCATTAAATATGCGCGTGAGGATGGTGCGAAGATCACGTTTTCGGGCGCGTTGCTGGACGAGGGCCTGGCAAGTGAGCGCATCGAGCTTACCGTCGCGGACAACGGCTGTGGTGTGAGCGCGGCCGACCTGCCCCGCGTGTTCGAGAAGGGCTTTACCGGCGACAACGGCCGCACCACCAAGCGCGCAACGGGCATCGGCCTCTATCTGGTGGCACGCCTGTGCTCCAAGATGGGCATCGACGTCACCGCGGCATCCGACTCCGGCGAAGGCTTTGTCGTAACATTTGCCTTCTCGACCAACAAGTCCCAATACTTTGAGTAGTCGGGTCGTATGGCGTAGCCGTTCAGGATCTTCCCATTTAAGAAGAAATCAGGCTTTTCGGCAGCTATATTCCTGAACGGGAACATTGCTAATGTAGTCAACACTATATTCCCGTACATGAACATAGTGCTACAGTTTTATACTATGTTCACGGACAGGAATATAGCTGGAGGCGTCATGAGAACGGTGACAACGATTAAAAAGCTGGATGGGCGCATCAGGCTCAAACCGTCGGAAGTCGCTTTCTCGGAGCGCACGGTTTTCGATCCCGCCGAGATAGGGAAGGCCCTTAGGCTCAGAAGGCGTGAGCTCGGTTTGACTCAACGTGACGTCGCGACTATGACGGGTCGCAGCCTTCGTGTGATTGGTGATATCGAACGGGGGCGGACAACGGTCGAAATTGGTGTCATTTTCGATTACGCCTCCATCGTGGATATTGATTTTATTCTGAAGGTGAGGGGGAAGTAATGGATGGCACGCTGTTCGTTCACCGTGAGTTTAATGGGTCTTACCAGCTGGTTGGCATATTGGAGGAACATGCGGGGTTTCCGGCATTCACCTATAGCCCCAAATATCTCGAGAGCGGTGATGCGGCGCCGATTTCGATCTCGCTGCCGTTGTCGGCCGAGACATTTAGTCCGGACGCAACGGGCTCCTTTTTCTCTGGCATCATTCCGGAGGGGCAGCTCAACAGGGACCTTGAGAAAAGGGCGCGAGCGGAACGCGGAGATTACTTCAAGGTGCTCGATTTAGTCCGCGATGAACCTGTCGGCGCTCTGGTTTTGACGCGAGAGCCTTCGGCCGACAGTCTCGAAATGGGCTATGAAGAGATAGGTGAGAAACGGCTAAGCGGGCTGGCATACGCGCCGGCGGAGGTTGCTTTTGATTTAGCGCTAGAGAGTCGAATCTCCCTTGCAGGTGCTCAGGCGAAGGTCGGTCTCTACCATACGGGCGATGACCCATGTGGCGGATGGTACCTGCCTCATGGAGCGGCCCCATCCACGCACATTCTCAAGGCGGGATCGAAAACGTTCCCGGGTGAGACGGTGTGCGAAGCGATGTGCGTGAGAGCCGCCTCTCTGATGGACCTATCGGCCGAAGAGTGTTTTCTTGTCCGAGTTGAGGATGCCGAGCCAATTATCGCCGTGAAGCGATTTGACCGAGTAACGCCTGATGCTGGACGCTCGGTTGACGGATTGCCAATTCCGTACCGTTTGCACCAGGAAGATGTTTGTCAGGCCAAGGGTATCTCGCGTGAGCTTAAATATGAGCCGACGGGTGTCAATTACCTGGGGCTTATCGTCGATGCGGTGCGAAGGGCGTCGACGAATCAAATGGAGGACAGGTTCCTTGTCGGCTATAACCAGCTGTTCGACTATGCCGTAGGTAACTGCGATAACCATCTAAAGAACTGGTCGCTCGTATGGGACGAAAGTTGGAAGCAGGTGAGGTTGGCGCCGCTCTATGACGTGCTGTGCACAACGGTTTACCCCAGTCTCGTTCGTGAGATGGGCGTCTCGTTTGGTGGGAGCCGCAAGATTGACGACGTAACGCGTGGGTCGGTGATGAGCCAAATGATTGAGGCGGGTTTGCCCGGGGGAATTGTCGCCGGAATGATTGCTGATACCTGCAATGAGGTTCCAGACGCGCTAAGAGACGCGGCGCGCGGTCTCAAAGAAGAGGGTTTTCCCGAGGCGGAGGTAATGTTCGAGAAGATCATTCCAGAAGTGCAAGCTCGTCTAAGCAGGATCGCCTTATAACAAAAACGTGCCGCTCCAAACAAAACGTGCCGCCCCAAACGGGGCGGCACGCCATCTTTTATCAGCCAACTCGCTGAAGTACGGTGACGAAGGCGCAAGGCCGGGAGGGGTTATCTAAGCCGACATCCCGCAGCCGCGAAGCGGCGAGGACGTCGGCTTAGATAACCCCGCAGGCCTTGCGCCGGCGGGAAGGAACCTACTTCACGACCAGAATGTCGCAGTCCGTATTGCGCAGCAGGAACGTCGAAATCGAGCCCAAGAGCGCGTACTTAATTGAGGACAGGCCGCGGGCGCCGCAGAGCACCAGATCGGGCTTGACCACGTCGAGCATCTCATCCTTGAGCGTCTCACGAATGCGGCCGGTGCGAATCATGACCTCGACCTCGGGAATGTCGGGATTGGCTTTGGCCTCCTCGAGCTGCTTGGCGATGGAGTTGTTAAAGGCCTCCTCCAAGCCGTTGACCAGGTCGACCGGATAGGAACCGGCGCTCTCGAGCGCGGTGGAGTCGATAACGTGGCCGATGATCAGCTTAGCGCCGTTGTTCGCGGCGACCTTGATGGCGCGTGCGAGCACAAAATCCTGCTGCTCAGTACCGTCGAGTGAAACAAATACCTTGGTATAGCCCTCGTTCATGGTTTCCTCCTTGGTCTATCGCACGGGCGCGGGGCTCGTGCGTCGGGCGGGCGCGGGCGCGTTGGCCGCCGGACACTTTATCTTGTTGCAGTTATACCCAAGGATTTCGGTTTGACCGCTCGCAATTCTGTGAACGGGCGAGTTTTTTGGTAAGGGTAGGCGCAGGCGCGCCGCCAACGGTTGATAATGGGACATCGCCCGCACCGTCCGCAGAACAATATCGGCGGGTGTCTAACGAGGGGGTCCCTTTGGATATCATCGAGCTTCTAAAATCTGCCTTCATGGGCCTGGTCGAGGGCATTACCGAATGGCTGCCTGTTTCGTCGACCGGTCACATGATCTTGGTGGACGAGTTCGTCAAGATGAACGTGAGCGAGACGTTCTGGAATATGTTCCTGGTTGTGATTCAGCTTGGTGCCATTTTGGCCGTCTGCGTCCTGTTCTTCCATGAGCTCAACCCGTTTTCTCCCAGCAAGGGCAAGGAGGGCCGTCGCGACACCTGGGTGCTGTGGGGCAAGATTGTGCTCGGCTGCATTCCCGCCGCGGCGATCGGTCTGCCGCTCAACGACTGGATGGAGGAGCATTTCTACAATGCTCCCGTCGTGGCGCTGGCGCTCATTGTGTACGGCGTACTGTTTATCGTGATTGAGAACTGGCGCGCGAGCAAGCGCGAGGAAATGGCCGTTGCCGGTTCGTTTGGTTCGCGTGCTGTGGTGGCGGGCGGACGTCCCGCCGGTGCGCACTTTGCGGCGCCCGCCGCGGCTACCGCTGAGGATGAGGACGATGACGAGAATTTGGACTTTGGCTCCATCGCCACGCTCGAGGACCTGAGTTGGAAGACTGCGCTGGGTATCGGCTGCTTCCAGGTGCTTTCGCTGGTGCCTGGTACGTCTCGTTCCGGTTCTACCATCATCGGTGGCCTGCTTTTGGGCTGCACGCGCTCGGTGGCATCCAAGTTTACGTTCTTCCTGGCTATTCCCGTTATGTTTGGCGCAAGTGCGCTCAAGCTGGTCAAGTACTTCATCAAGGGCGGCACGTTCGGCGCCAACGAGGTCGCTATCTTGGGCGTGGGCTGCGTTGTGGCCTTTGTGGTTTCGCTCATCGCCATCAAGTGGCTCATGGGATTCGTCCGCCGTCACGACTTTAAGTGCTTCGGTGTTTACCGCATCATCCTGGGCATCGTGGTGCTCGCGTACTTCTTTGTCCTGGAGCCGATGCTCGGCCTGTAACTTGGTTGACGCTGAGCGGCGGCCAGAGCGACAACTTGTCATTCAAAGGGGGCGGCATGACCAAAAGGTCTATGCCGCCCTCTTTTCATGCCAATTTGTTCGCCTTGGCCGCCGCTCGCTGCTGCTGCCATGACATCGGCGGTTCCGTGATTGTCAATAGATTGGTGCAAAGCAACCTGACCCCCTTGCACCAAATCCGCTGGGGCGGGCCTGACGGTGGCGCACGGAGTCGTGGTGTGATTTGCGTCGGTGTCCGCGCGGCTCGGTATACTGGTACGGCTCAAACTATGGCGCTGCCCGCAGGCGCGCCGTCCGTCAGATGAGGAGTCGCCCATGACCCAGCCCCTGCCCTGGGAAAAGAACACTGCTGCGCCCGTGCCGCCCGCGCCGGAACCCGTGCCGCTCGATGCGTACACCGCCCCCGCCGCGCCGGAACCCGAGCTCGTTCCGCTCGATATCTACGACGCCCCGGCTCCGGCGCCCAAACCCGCCAAGCCGCTCGTCGATATCGATAGCCTGAACCCCGCTCAGCGCGAGGCGGTCCTGACCACCGAGGGCCCGCTGCTGGTCCTTGCCGGCGCCGGCTCGGGCAAGACCCGCGTCCTGACCTTCCGCATCGCACATATGCTTGGCGACCTGGGCGTTAAGCCCTGGCAGGTCCTGGCCATCACGTTTACCAACAAGGCCGCGGCCGAGATGCGCGAGCGTCTGGCAGCGCTCATCCCCAGCGGCACCCGCGGCATGTGGGTGTGCACCTTCCATGCCATGTGCGTGCGCATGCTGCGCGAGGACGCCGACCTGCTGGGCTACACCGGTCAGTTCACCATCTACGATGATGACGACTCAAAGCGCATGGTGCGTGACATTATGCAGGCGCTCGGCATTGAACAAAAGCAGTTTCCCATCAACATGATCCGCAGCAAGATCAGCTCGGCTAAAAACGCCATGATCGGGCCCGAGGACATGCTCAAATCCGCCGACAGCCCCAACGACAAAAAGGCCGCGCAGGTCTACCTGGAGCTGGAGCGCCGCCTGCGCGCCGCCAACGCGATGGACTTTGACGACCTGCTCGTGCGCGCGCTCGAGCTGCTGCGCACCCGCCCCGAGGTGCTCGAAAAGTACCAAGAGCGCTTTCGCTACATTAGCGTCGACGAGTACCAGGACACCAACCACGTCCAGTACGAGATCGCCAACCTGCTGGCCGCCAAGTACCAAAACCTCATGGTCGTGGGCGACGACGACCAGTCCATTTATAGCTGGCGTGGCGCCGACATCACCAATATCCTGGACTTTGAGAAGGACTTTAAAGACTGCAAGACCGTCAAGCTGGAGCAGAACTATCGTTCTACGGGCCATATCCTGAGCGCCGCCAACGCCGTGGTGCGCCACAACTCGCAGCGCAAGGACAAGCGCCTGTTTACGGCCGAGGGCGACGGCGAGAAGATCCAGGCCTTCCAGGCGAGCGACGAGCGCGACGAGGGCCGCTGGATTGCCGGCGAGATCGAAAAGCTGCACGCCAAGGGCACGAGTTACGACGACATCGCCGTGTTCTACCGCACCAACGCCCAGTCGCGCATTCTCGAAGATATGTTCCTGCGCGCGGGCGTGCCCTACAAGATCGTGGGCGGCACGCGATTCTTCGACCGTGCCGAGATCCGCGACGTCATGGCTTACCTCAAGATGATCGTGAACCCGGCAGACGAGATGAGCGTCAAGCGCGTCATCAACACGCCGCGCCGCGGCATCGGCTCCACCTCGATCCAAAAGATCGAGCAGCTGGCGCGTGACAACCGCTGCTCGTTCTTCCAGGCCTGCGAGATCGCGTGCGCCGAGACCGGCATGTTTAGCGCCAAGGTGCGCAATGGCCTGTCGAGCTTTGTGTCGCTGGTGCGCGAGGGTCGCCGCATGGACGGCGAGCTCAAGGACGTCGTCGAGATGATTGTCGATAAGACGGGCCTGCTGCAGGCTTTCCGCGCCGAGGGCACCATGGAGTCCGAGAGCCGCGCCGAGAACATTCAGGAATTCCTGGGCGTCGCCGCCGAATTTGAGGAGACGCACGAGGATATCGAAGGTACGCTCGAGAGCTTGGAAGAGCTGCGCGCGGCTGGCGTTGCCGATGTACCGGCCGGCGCCGAGTCCGAGCCCGTCGTGGTGAGCGCGCCTGCGCCTGAACCGGGGCCGTCTGCCCCGGCATCCTCGTTTGAGGCGCTCGTTGGCGCGCGTGATGCCGCGGGTTCCAATCCGCTCGATAGCCTAGCCGCCCCGGCGCTCTCGCCGCAGGATGCCCTGGCCGCCGCCATCGCGGGTAACGCCTATGCCGCGCCGACGGAGATGCCGGTGGGCGCCGTGCATGCCGACGAGATCGAGCGCACCTACGGTCCGCTCACCTGCAAGGCGCTGCCGGCACTCATGGAGTGGCTGGCCCTGCGCTCCGACTTGGATTCTCTGGCCGGCGAGACGCATGCCATCACCATGATGACCATCCACTCCGCCAAGGGCCTGGAGTTCCCCGCGGTGTTCGTGGCCGGCATGGAGGAGGGCATCTTCCCGCACGTGCACGACTTTGGCGGCAGCGATGACCCGGGCAAGCTCGAGGAGGAGCGTCGCCTGGCCTACGTCGCCATCACGCGTGCCCGTAAGCGCCTGTTCTTGACCTATGCGGCCACGCGTCGCACCTACGGTTCGACCTCTGCCAACCCGCGCTCGCGCTTCCTCAACGAGATTCCGTTTGAGGATATCGAGTTTAGCGGTATCGGCTCTGCCGGTTTTGAGGGCACGGGCTGGGAGAAGCGCGGCGACCGTCACGGCACCTTTGGCTCGGGCATGGGCTCGGATATGTATGGCGGCAAGGTGTTCGGTTCGCATACGCGCTCGACCGGCGGTTCCGGTTCGCGCGGCGGATCGAGCTTTGACGACTTCTTTGGCGGCAGCAGCTATGGGACCGAGCGCCATCGTGGGGTTTCGCCCGACGCCGGCCGTGTTGCCTCGACCTTTGGCTCGGGCGCGCCGCGAGCCAAAAAGCCCTCGTCCAAGGTGTCCCCGACGGTGGAGCGCAAGGTCGATCGCGCCAGCGCATCGCAGGACTTTGCCGCGGGCGATACCGTGAGCCACAAGACCTTTGGCACGGGCACTGTGATCTCGGTCGCCGGAGACATGATCGAGGTCCAATTCGAAAAGACCGGCCAGACCAAAAAGCTAATGAAAGGCTTTGCACCTATAGTGAAACTGACCTAGGCGGCTTTCCCAGGCACGGCACCTCGGCCTTCAATCGTCGGGCATGACCTCAAGGTCTATGCCCTCCTCTTTCAGGCCGATCTGCCGCACCTGGAAAACCCGTACATCTGGCTAGACGGGCGCGCCGGGGGCTTTGGTCGCCTGCTCGGACAGTCCTGCGCAAGACGGAGGGCACATTAAGTGGCCTCCTTTGCGTGCGGAACTCGCGATCGATGTTGCCCTATACGCCCGCCCAGGTCCTTAGATAACGTTGCTTGCTGGCGTTGCTCTGCTCGTTCGCTTTTTGATCTGGAGAGCCGGGTGGGCTGATAGATAGATACGAGTAGGGGCTCTTCCGTACATGGTCGGGAGAGCCCCTTATTACGTTTCGGATTGTTTCTTATGACTTTGGGGATTGAGCGTTTTATACGATTCAGTATAATTTTAGATAGATACTAAAATATAACTGAAATGAAAATGGTGATTGGACATGCTGCTAAATTGTCTCCCAAAAAGGCTCTTCTCTTTAGAGCTCGCCATCGACCCGGAGCCAGTTGAGATACAGATTCCTCGCATGTATCTTGAGCGGTTTTCGCTTCACTTGGCACGGCTTGGCGTGTCTGAGCAAGGCCGTTTTATTGTCGCCGAACCAAAAGAGCCGCCCAGTGTGATTTCGGCGCGAAATCTCGTCAATGCAGTGCGAAAGTTAGATACTCGCCCGGTGGCAATTTGCTGGGATGCTATGGATTTAGGTTTTATGCGCGCGCTTTCTTCGGAGGGAATCGCATATATTCGAGATGAGCGAAATGCGTTCCTGCCGTTTATCGGAGCCGTTATTTCCGATGAAGTGCTGGGCGCTTCTCCCGCTGCCCCGCTTTCGCCCCAATCTCAACGAATCGTCCTAAATCTCATCGCGGGACGATGGGTTGACTGCTCCGCCGGCGACCTAGCGCGTCTGTGTGGCAAAAGCGCGGCAAGCGTCAGCGGCTATCTTTCGGAAATCGCCGCTATTGCTCCTGGGCTAATCGCACGGGACGGCAAAAAGCGTGTGCTGTCCGATGCCGATTTGTCGACCGAGGCGCTGTTAAATGGGTTTGAGGACTATCTTCGCACACCAGTTTTAGAGCGAATCCGGCTCAAGAAGGTCATCGAGAGAACAGAGCTACGTGCCGTTGATGCGCTGCTTTCCGGTGTGTCTGCCCTTAGCTATATGTCCGACCTTGCTCATAATGATGCTGTCCCAACCGTTGCTCTCGAAAAGTATCAGGTAGATGCCTTAAGAGGGCACATGGGCGACAGATGGTTGGAGGCCCAGTGGTACGAACCGGCCGCTATCGAGATTGAGATCTGGTCGTATCCCGTGGACGCGCCGTCCGATATTAGTTTTGACACGTCGGGTTTGCAGTGTGTCGACCCGTTTTCCTTATACGTTGCTTGCGCAAAAGCAGATTACAAAGAAGATCGTCTGCTCGACGCGGTCGAACAGCTCAGGAGGACGATATGTCAAAAGTGAGGGGAATAGAGCGATTTGCTGATGCCATGAGCGGCTGTAAAGGCGGTTACGTCCTTATTGGCGGGGGAGCCTGCAGCGTTCTGTTTGACAATGAGGGCGATTCGTTTAGAGCTACCGAAGACTTGGATGTCGTCGTAATTGTTGATGGGGAAGGCGTTGAATTTGCCACTGCATTGTGGGCATTTATCAAAGCTGCCGGATATGAGACTGGAAAAGTCGGCGATGGAAAGTGCACTTACTATCGGTTCTGTTTGTCCGAAGGATCAAGGCAAGTCCTAGACTATCCCGGCCAAATTGAGCTATTTGCCCGACATCCTGATTTTGTGCTCGAAGATGAAACGAGCGAGGTAGCTCCTCTTTCCTTTGACGGGGCCGTATCAAGTCTCTCGGCAATTATTCTCGACGATGGCTACTACGAATTTATTCGCGATAACGCTACGAACGTAGAGGGCATTACGTTGCTCGATGCACTCCATATCATTCCCCTTAAGATGCGTGCGCACATTGATATCAACAGAAGTTATGAAGAGGGACGTCGTTGCAACAACATTGATCGGCGGAAGCACCGTTCGGATGTTGCTCGACTTGCTGACTTGTTGTCGCCTTCGGCGCGTTTGGAGCTAACGGGGCAAATGAGGGTTGATGCGGAGGTTTTTCTTACGGACTTTGCTTCGTATGTAAATCGGCAGACCAACCGTAAGGAAAGGGCGCGGCTTCAGGACACGTTATCGTTTCTCGAAAAGGTCTACCTATAGGCACCTTGATTCGTTATGTATAGCAAGGGGCTCTTCCGTTGATGAACGGAAGAGCCCCTTGCTGCGTTTTGATTGTCGTTACTAGCCAGAGGCTCGCCGGGAAGGGGCGCGGGGTTTGGTCGATCGCGAGTTCCGCACGAGCCGGAGAGCACTTAATGCGCTCTCCGTGCGAGCAGGACTGTCCGAGCAGGCGATCAAACCCCGCGCCCCTTCCCGGCGGGCGCTCGGGGACCGGTAGCTTACAGGTGGCTGATGATCAGTTCCATTTTGCCTTCGAGTTCGATCTGGTCCACGGTGCTCGGAGCCAGCAGGTGGCTTCCCTTGTGGACGGGGTCGCCGCAGACGGTGCCTTCGCCGTCGATGACCGACAGGCACATGAAGGGCCAGCGCTGGTCGAGGGTCTTGTTGCCGTCAACACGTACGCGATCGACGGTGTAGCAGGAATTAGACTCGAGTTCGGTCACGCCGTCCACCTCGGGCGCGGTCACCGTGCCGTTGGTCGGAGCCTGAGCGTCAAAGTTTATGCAGTCGAGGCTCTGCTCAATGTGCAAGGGACGCAGTTTGCCGTCGGTGCCGGGACGGTCGTAGTCGTACAGGCGATACGTCACGTCGCTCGACTGCTGCGTCTCCAAAATGAGCGTGCCGGTCTTGATGGCATGCACGGTACCGGAATCAATCTGGAAAAAGTCGCCCTTGTGGATCGGCAGCACGTTGAGCATGTCGTCCCAACGGCCCCCCTCGATCATCTGTGCGGCCTCGGCGCGGTCATGCGCGCGCTGGCCGACGATGATCGTGGCGTCGGGCTCGCAGTCCAGCACATACCAGCACTCGGTTTTGCCCAGGCTGCCGTTTTCGTGCTTGGCGGCGTACTCGTCGTTGGGATGAATCTGGATCGAAAGGTCATCCTTGGCGTCCAGAATCTTAATGAGCAGCGGGAACTCCTTGCCCTCGCAGTTGCCAAAGAGCTCGCGGTGCTCGGCCCACAGCCACGAAAGCGTGTGGCCTGCATACGGGCCCTCCGCAATCTGGCAGTCACCATTGGGATGGGCCGAGATGGCCCAGCACTCACCGATGGGACCCTCGGGAATGTCGTAACCAAATACGGTTTCGAGCTGGCGACCGCCCCAGATCTTCTCGTGGAAGATCGGCGTCAGTTTAATCAAATCGGACATGTTCATACCCCATTGTGTTGCGCGGGCGCTGTGCAAAACAGCTCAAAGCGAGCGCTCGCATGACTACAAAAACCTATGCCAACGTTACGTTGTGCAGCTCAAAGCGGTCGCCAACGTTGCGCGAGACCGAATACTCAAAGGCGGCACCGCTGTCCAAAAAGCCAATCTGGGTGAGCTCGAGCAGGGGAGAGCCAAGTTTGGTGCCCAGACGCTCAGCTTCTTCCTCGGTTGCTGCCACGGCGCGAATGGTGCGGTGGAAGCTCGAAATTTTCAGCCCACATTGCTCGCGGATGAAGCGGTAGACCGATCCGTACAGGTCCTTCTTTTTAAGGCCCGGAATCAGCTCGAGCGGCATGTAGGTGTACTCGATAACGATGGGCTTCTCATCGGCCTGACGCACGCGCACGACGTGATAGGCAAAGTCATCCTCGGCAATTCCCAGCTGGGCTGCGATGTCCGCCGGTGGATTAACGATCGAGAAATCGTAGACCACCGAGGTCACCTTCTCCCCGCGGTGCTCATACGAAAAACCTTGGGCACGGTCGTTTTTGCCCTGGAAAAACGCCTGGCCGGGAAGTCCCGCCGTGTCCTTAACGTAGGTACCCGATCCGCGCCGGCTGGTAATAAGGCCTTCCTCGGTGATTTGTTCAATAGCTCGTTTGACGGTGATTTTGGAAACGCTATAGAGCTCGCAGAACTCAACGACGGTGGGAAGCTTGTCGCCCGGTTTAAGAGCGCCATCCTCAATACTCCGACGAATATCTGCAGCTATCGCCTCGTATTTGGGAATCATGGAACCTCCTTTCCGACATATTTGAATACAAAAGTAAGTATAACCCTCAACAGGGCACCCATATTACTTTTATCTAAGAAGTTCGATAAAGAAAAAAGAAAAAGACGCTTTACTTTTAAAATTAGAACGCTATAGTTTAAGCAACAAACGGAATCCTACCGCAGAACAGGATTGACTGTTTGGGGACGGTTTTGTTTTGGCAGGTTGGATATCGGTATGACCGGTGCGCGCCCGCGCCGGATAACCTGTCAAAGCAAACCCGTCTCCAACCGGAAGCTCTAGAACACGAAAGCGAGGACTTTGATGGCACAGTATCAGCTGCCCAACGACTTCTTCTTTGGCGCTGCTATGTCCGGCCCGCAGACTGAGGGTCAGTGGAACCAAGGCGGCAAGCTCGAGAACCTGTGGGACACCTGGTCCATCCAGGATCTGGGTTCGTTCTACAACTGCGTTGGCTCTTATGCCGGCAATGACTTTATGGCCAAGTACCAGGAAGACTTTCGCATTTTGAAGGACTTGGGCCTGGATACCTATCGCACTTCCATTCAGTGGAGCCGTCTGCTCGATGCCGACGGCAACCTTAATGAGGAGGGCGCTGCGTGGTATCACGAGCTGTTCCGCGCCTCTCGCGAGGCTGGTCTGGAGCCGTTCGTCAACCTGTACCACTTTGACATGCCCACCTACCTCTTTAACCGTGGCGGCTGGGAGAGCCGTGAGGTCGTCGAGGCTTACGCGCATTACGCCGACGTCGCCTTCCACGAGTTTGGCCAGGAGATTAAGTACTGGTTCACCTTTAACGAGCCCATCGTCGAGCCCGAGCAGCGCTATCAGGAGGGCGTGTGGTTCCCGCAACTCCACGACTTTAGCCGCGCTCGCACCGTGCAGTATCACATCTCGCTGGCACATGCGCTGGCCGTGGCCAACTATCGTCGCGCCTATGACGAGGGCGCTATTCGCTCCGATGCCAAGATCGGCATGATCAACTGCTTTACCCCGGTCTACACCAAGGAGAACCCCAGCGAGGCAGACCTCGAGGCCGTGCGTATGACCAGCGGCATCAACAATCGCTGGTGGCTCGACCTTATTACCAAGGGCGAACTTCCCGCCGACGTGCTCGACAGCCTGGCCGAGGGCGGCGTTAAGCTCCCGTTCCGTGCCGGCGACCAAGAGATTCTCAAGCAGGGTGTTGTCGACTGGCTCGGCTGCAACTACTACCACCCCACGCGTGTTCAGGCACCGACGAGCAAGGTCGACCAGTACGGTCTGCCGCACTTTGCCGACGAGTACGTGTGGCCCGACGCCGTTATGAACGAGAGCCGCGGCTGGGAGATCTACCCGCAGGGCCTCTACGACTTTGGCATGGACTGCGCCAAGAACTATCCCGATCTTGAGTGGTTCGTTTCCGAGAACGGCATCGGCATCATGGACGAATACAAGAACCGTGACGCCGAAGGAACCATCCAGGATGACTACCGAGTCGACTTTGTGCGCCAGCACCTGGAGTGGGTTGCCAAGGCAATCTCCGAGGGCGCCAAGTGCCGCGGATACCATTATTGGGCCGTCATCGATAACTGGTCTTGGGCCAATGCCTTTAAGAATCGCTATGGTTTTGTCGAGGTCGACCTTATGGACGGCTACAAGCGCCGCCTTAAGAAGTCGGCAGCCTGGCTCAAACAGGTCGCCACGACCCACGTGGTTGATTAGCGACCGGGCGAACGCCCAGACCGCGCGTCGCCGCGTGCAACACATGGCACATCTGGTGGCAGAGGGCGACAGACCACCGTGCGCATAGGAAAAGGCCGGATTTGAAAGTTAGGAGCAATCATGGCCAGTGACAACGGAAAGAGCTTCCTCGACAAGTTTGCCGAGGTCTCTGCGAAGGTGGGAAACCAGGTTCACCTGCGTTCCCTGCGTGACGCCTTCGCGACCATCACGCCGCTCTATATCCTTGCGGGTATCGCGGTTCTTATTAACAACGTCGTGTTCCCTCTGTTCCCGCTCGATGCGGCGGGCCTTGCCAACCTTCAGACGTGGGGCTCGGCAATTACGCTGGGCACCCTCAATGTCTCTGCCATTATCTTGGCCGGATTGATTGGCTACAGCCTCGCCAAGAACAAGCGTTTCGATAACCCGCTCGCTTGCGTGGTCGTCGCCATCTCTGCCTTCGTCATCATGATGCCGCAGCAGATCACCGCCTCGCTTGCCGCCACGAGCCCGCTGCTCACCGACAAGATCACCTCCGCCGAGGTCACGGGCGCCCTTTCGACTGCCAACACCGGCACCAACGGTCTGTTCTCGGCCATTATCATCGCTCTGCTCTCCGTCTCGCTCTTCATCAAGATTTCTGGCGTCGAGAAGCTCAAGGTTAAGCTGGGCGAGGGCGTGCCTCCCGCGGTCTCCAACTCCTTCAACGTCATGATCCCGATGCTGCTCAACCTCGCAATCTTCGCTCTTGCCGCAGCCCTGCTCGCCGTGTGCGCCGGCACCGATCTGTGCGCCATCATCTCCACGTGCATCTCCAACCCGCTCAAGAACATCATGAACGCCGGTCCGTGGGCTGTTATCCTCATCTACACCCTTGCCAACCTGCTGTTCTGCGTCGGTATTCACCAGTCCACCATCTCTGGCGCTACCGTCGAGCCGATCCTGACCATGCTCATTGTCGACAACATGGCTACCTTCGCCGCCGGTGGCACCATCCAGCCCGATCACTACATGAACATGCAGATCGTTAACAGCTTTGCCCTCATCGGCGGCTCGGGCTGCACCCTCATGCTTCTGCTCGACACGCTCCTGTTCTCCAAGAACAAGGCTTCCGAGACCGTTTCTAAGATGGCTATCCTGCCTGGTCTGTTCAACATCAACGAGCCGGTTATCTACGGTTACCCCATCGTGTACAACCTGCCGCTTATGATCCCGTTTGTCCTTCTTCCCGACCTGTTCATCGGCATCACCTATGGCCTTACCTGCGCAGGCATCATCAGCCCCTGCATCGCCCAGGTGCCCTGGACCATGCCTCCCGTCATCAATGCCCTGCTCGCTACGGGCTTTGACTGGCGCGCCGGCGTGTGGCAGGCTCTCGAGATTGTCATTGGCATGGCCGTCTACCTGCCCTTTATGAAGATTTCCGAGAAGGCAATCGCCAAGCAGGAGACTCTCGCCGAGTAGAACGCCTAACGTTCGTCCCTTTCACCTTTGCGGGCGCCGGTACGCGGTGCCGGTGCCCGCGGCTCTCTCCCTTGTGTAAAGATGCAGGGGGGTGGGCACAATAGCCGCAAGGAATAAAACCAGTTGTCGTCTGCGCGCCGCGCAGTTATAAGGAGGAAACCATGAAGAAGATCATGCTCTGCTGCAATGCCGGTATGTCCACGAGCCTGCTGGTCCAGAAGATGCAGGCCGAGGTTGCAAACCGTGGTCTGGATATCGAGATCGAGGCTCGTCCCATGAACGAGGCCCACGATCACCTGGACGAGTGCGACATGTTGCTGCTTGGCCCGCAGATCGGCTACACCAAGGGCGATTTTGAGAAGGAGGCCGCCGGTCGTTTTCCGGTCGAGGTCATCAACATGGTCGACTACGGCCGCATGAACGCTGCCGGCATCATCGACCACTGCGTCAGCGTGATGGGATAGGTGCTCCGCATGGAGGATATGAACGAACTGCAGATGACCTGCTTTGAGATCATCAGCTACGTCGGTACCGCCAAGAGCATGTACATCAATGCCGTGCAAAAGGCCAAGGAGGGCGATTTTGACGCCGCCGAGGAGCTTATCAAGCAGGGCGACGAGGCCTATAACGGTGGCCACGATGTTCACATGGGGCTTCTGAAGAAGGAGGCCAACGGCGAGCGTAACGGCGAGGCCCCGTTGATTCTGCTGCATGCCGAGGACCAGATGGCCGGCACCGAGACCATGCGCGTCATGGCGACGGAGCTCATCGAAATCCACAAGCAGCTGCAGGCACTTAAGGCCTAGTCGGCGTTATCGCCGCGAAGGACCATGCGGCCCGACAGACAACATAGTCCCTTTGACGGGCGCCGGGAGTCTCCGCCTCCCGGCGCCTTTATTTTTGGGGATGGTCTTGCGCGGCCGGTTGAGTGGCCATTTGCGTTTCCCCAGATAAAACCTGCCAAAACAAACCTGTCCCTTTTTGGTAGGTTTTTGCCTTGGGAGCGGTACCATACAGGCAATGTTTAAACGAGAAAGGTGGGCTCCCATGGAACCTAAGCAGTACTACATCGGCATTGACGTCGGCGGCACTTCGGTTAAGGAGGGTCTGTTCGACGAGGACGGCAACCTGCTGGCCAAGGCCAGCGTGCCTACGCCTCCCATCGTTGACGCTGCGGGCTTTGCCGCGGTGACCGAGGCTATCGACCAGGTGGTCGCCAAGGCCCAGATTCCGCGCGCCTTTGTGGCGGGCATTGGCCTGGCCGTTCCGTGCCCCATCCCGGCGTCGGGCGATGCCAAGGTCAAGGCCAACATTGCCATTAACCTGCCCGAGCTGAGGATCGCCATTCAGCAGCACTGCCCCGACGCGGTCGTTAAGTACGAGAACGATGCCAACGCCGCTGCCATGGGCGAGGCCTGGCTCGGTTCTGCCAAGGGCGTGCAGAACGTCGTGATGGTCACCATCGGTACCGGCGTGGGCGGCGGCGTAATCGTCAACGGCGACGTGGTATCGGGCGTTGTGGGTGCTGGCGGTGAGATTGGCCACATGTGCCTGAACCCGGCTGAGGAGCGCACCTGCGGCTGTGGCGGCCATGGCCATCTGGAGCAGTATTCCAGCGCCACCGGCGTGGTGAGCAACTACCTTGCCGAGTGCAAGAAGGCGGGCGTCGAGCCCATCGAGCTCACCGGCCCCTCCGATTCCAAGGACGTGTTCCAGGCCTGCCGCGAGGGTGACGAGCTCGCGTTAGCAGCTGCCGATACCATGGCCGACTACCTCGGCCGCGCCCTGGCGCTTATTGCCAACGTGGTCGACCCCGAGATGTTCCTGATTGGCGGCGGTGCGTCTGCCTCGGCCGATGTCTACCTCGACAAGGTCCGCGAGCACTTCCAGCGCTACGCGCTTTCCGCCTCGCGCGAGACGCCGATTAAGGTCGCTTCGCTCGGAAACGACGCCGGCATCATCGGTGCCGCCTACGTAGCCCTGCGCGCCGCCGGCAAATAGCTGGTGCAAGGGGGTCAGGTTGCTTTGCACCAACACGGTGCAAAAGGGACAGCCTTGGCCCCCGTGCCTGCCCCAAAAAATGCCGTGGCCTTTCCGTCTGCGAAGGCTCGGCATCGGCGTGCTACCATAGCTACGTCCAAGTACACATATCAAGTGGAGGATATCCATGGCAAACGTTCTTGTCTTTGGTCACCAGAACCCCGATAACGACGCCATCATGAGCGCCGTCGTCCTGTCCCAGCTGCTCAACCAGGTTGAGTATGCCGGCAACACCTACGAGGCCTGCGCCCTTGGTCAGCTTCCGGCAGAGTCCGCCAAGCTGCTCGCCGACGCCGGCATCGCCGAGCCTCGCGCGATCGAGTCCGTCGAGGCCGGTCAGCTCGTCGTCCTCACCGACCACAACGAGTCCGCCCAGTCCGTCGCCGGCCTTAAGGACGCCACGGTCTTTGGCGTTGTCGACCATCACCGCATCGGTGACTTCGAGACCGCCGGCCCGCTGCACTACATCTGCCTGCCCTGGGGCTCCAGCTGCACCATCGTCACCAAGCTCGCCGGCGTGCTCGGCGTTGAGCTTTCCGACGTCCAGGCCAAGCTGTTGCTCTCGGCCATGATGACCGACACGCTCATGCTCAAGAGCCCCACCACCACCGATGTCGACCGCGCCGTCGCCGCCAAGCTCGGCGAGCAGGTGGGCGTCGACCCGGTCAAGTTTGGCATGGAAGTCTTCCTCACCCGTCCGTCCGGCTCCTTCACCGCAGCCGAGATGGTCGGCAACGACATCAAGATGTTCGAGCCCGCCGGCAAGAAGCTGCTCATCGGCCAGTACGAGACCGTCGACAAGAGCCGTGCGCTTGGCATGATTGACGAGATTCGCGAGGCCATGCGCGCCTACGCCGCCGAGAAGGGTGCCGACGGCATTGTTCTGTGCATCACCGACATTATGGAGGAGGGCTCGCAGGTCCTGCTCGAGGGCGAGACCGAGGCCGCTCAGAAGGGCCTGGGCATTGCCGACGAGCACGACGGCGTCTGGATGCCGGGCGTCCTCTCCCGTAAGAAGCAGGTCGCTGCCCCCATCATGGCCGCCTGCTAGGTTCTTTTGACCTAACACCGACGACCGGACCGCGGACGCCCCGCGCTCCGGTCGTTTTTTGTGCATGGAGCCATGCTTTTTGGACAGGTGCGCCCGTGTCGTTGGGCAAATAATGTTCAACCTGTGGTTCCGCTTTTCGGCCACGCCTGCGTGCTTGTCGTGCAGGGTAGGCTAGATACAAGCGTAATACGTTAGAGCGCGGCGCCGCCACTTGGGCGGGCCGTGCTTTTTTAAGACGGGAGCCTTCCCGTGAAAGGAGCCGCCCATGGCAGCACCCGAGCAGCTGTTCAACGTTCGTGAGCGCAAGCGTTTTGAGCGCCACGACATTTGGGAGCGCATCGCCGAGAACGGCACGATTTCCGCCGCCGTCATGGTCTTCGCCGCCATCGCCGCCGTCGTTTGCGCCAACACCGATGCCTACGAGGTCATCCATCACTTTTTGGAGACCCCGCTGTATGTGGGTCTGGGCAACCTTACGGCCGGTCTCACCGTTGAGCTTTTCGTCAACGACTTTCTCATGGCGATCTTCTTTTTGCTGGTGGGCATTGAGCTCAAATATGAAATGACGGTCGGCGAGCTCAAAAACCCGCGCCAGGCTATGCTTCCCATGCTGGCGGCCGTGGGCGGCGTCGTCGTTCCCGCCTGCATCTATCTGATCTTTAACCATGCCGGCGCGCACAACGGCTGGGCCATTCCCATGGCAACCGATATTGCCTTTGCGCTGGGCGTGCTGTCGCTTTTGGGCAACCGCGTGCCCAACGGCGTGCGCGTGTTCTTCTCGACGCTCGCCATCGCCGACGACCTCATCTCCATCGCCGCCATCGCCATCTTCTACGGTCAGAGCCCCAATCCGTTTTGGTTGGGCGCCGCCGCGCTTGTGACCTGTGCGCTCGTGTGGCTCAACAAGACGCAGCATTACCGCCTTGCCCCGTATTCGGTACTGGGCCTGCTGTTGTGGTTCTGCATGTTCAAGAGCGGCGTGCACGCTACGCTTGCTGGCGTCATCCTGGCCTTCACCATCCCGGCCAAGTGCGGTGTTAAGCTTGATAGCCTCACCGATTGGCTGGGCGAGTGCTTGCCGCTGCTCGATGACCGCTACGACGACGAGGCGCACATCCTGGGCCAGCATGACTTTACCGTCTCGACCACCAAAGTCGAGCGCGTCATGCACCGCGTGACCCCGCCGCTCATCCGCATGGAGCGCCTGATCTCCACGCCGGTCAACTTTGTGATCCTGCCGATCTTTGCGTTCGTCAACGCACAGGTTCGCCTAGTGGGCGTGGACATGAGCACGCTGCTCACCGACCCGGTGACGCTCGGCGTGTACTTTGGCATGCTGCTGGGTAAGCCGATCGGTATCTTTGGCATGACGTTCGCCTTGGTCAAGCTCAAGGCCTGCGAGCTGCCGCACAATGTCAACTGGCATATGATTGCCGGCGTGGGCATTCTGGGCGGTATCGGCTTTACCATGTCGATTCTCATCAGCGGCCTCGCCTTCCCGACGGCCCAGTTTGAGGTTCTGGCTGCCAAGGCCGCTATTCTCGCCGGCTCTGTCACCGCGGCCGTACTTGGCATGATCTACATGAGTGTGATCTGCAAGCACCCCGCGCCCAAGAACGAGTAGGCGCGTAGAAACAGACGCCAGAGCCTGCTCGAGCGCGTGTAAAACGCGGTTTTGAGTGGTACTTGCCACCTGCCGGACACCCCAGTGGCCAAAAAACGCCGTTTGTGAGTACTGTCACAAACGGCGTTTCATTTTAGGCGCGAAAAATAATGTACAAATCTATTCTGTCTGTGCATTAACGATTGCGTGGCTGGACGAAAAATGCTGATGCATCCTTCCAAAACCGGACACAAAAGGCCAAGACTGGCCTTTTTAATTCAAAATCGCTGTTACTAAAAAAGTAACAGTACTCATATTTGCTATTTTTTGACCACAGGCCCCAATGACTAGGTTTATTCCACGGTGCCGTAGATGGCGCCCCAGCCGTGGGCGGCCAAGGCGGAGTTGAGCTGGTCGCAAAGTGACTGGCGGTCGTAATAGCCGGGCGGTAGCAGGTTCACGATTTCCATGAGATCGGGCGCCAGGTCCAAGATTTCGGCCTGTACGATCAGATCCAGGCGGTCGATGGCGTGGCGGTCGTAAAACAGTCCGTCGACCAGGCGCTGAAGGTCGCCGAATTCCTCGGCCTGGAACGATCCGTACTCCATTAGTGCCTCCTTGGGCGCTTCATGCCGGCATGCGCGGCGATTCGTAATTCATTGCGATGGACTTAATCTATCACGGCTTCATAACGTTGCGACGGTGGCGGTCTATACTTAGAAGAATTGCAACGTACCGCTTCGTGAAAGGTCGCACCCATGCAGACGATCTACCAGAAGATGGAAACCACCGAACTCGATGCCGCCATCGAGGCGCTCAAAGCCGAGGTCGCCGAGGTCAAGGCCAAGGGCCTGGCGCTCGATATGGCCCGCGGCAAGCCGTCGCCCTCCCAGGTGGATATCTCTCGACCCATGCTCGATATCCTCAATGCCGATGCCGATCTGCACGACGGCAACGTCGATTGTTCCAACTACGGCTGCTTTGAGGGCATTCCCTCGGCACGCAAGCTGGCAGGGGAGTTCCTGGGCTGCCCCGCTGAGCAGACACTCGTGCTGGGCTCGTCGAGCCTGCTGATCGAGCACGACATCGCCGGCATGTTCTGGCGCTGTGGCTCGTGCGGCAGCGAGCCCTGGGAGGCTTACGAGGCAGCGCACGACGGCAAGAAGGTCAAGTTCCTGTGCCCGGTTCCCGGCTACGATCGCCACTTTGGCATCACCGCCGACTTGGGCATCGAGAACGTTCCCGTCGCGATGACCGACAACGGCCCCGATATGGACGAAATCGAGCGCCTCGTTGCCGCCGACGATTCCATCAAGGGCATCTGGTGCGTGCCCAAGTATTCCAACCCCACGGGCATTACCTTTAGCGAGGACACCGTGCGTCGCCTGGTCGAGATGCCCACGGCCGCGCCCGATTTCCGCATCTTCTGGGACAACGCCTACTGCGTGCACGACCTGTACGACGAGACCGACGAGCTCGCCAATATCTTCGACCTCGCTCGCGCGGCGGGCACCGAGGATCGCGTGGTGGCCTTCGCCTCGACGTCCAAGATCACCTTCCCGGGCGCCGGTATCGGCTTTATCGGTGCGAGCCCCGCGGTCATCGCCGAGTTCTCCAAGCGCCTGAAGGCAGGCCTTATCAGCGCCGACAAGCTCAACCAGCTGCGCCACGTGCGTTTCCTTCCCACCATCGAGGCGGTCAGGGAGCACATGAAAAAGCACGCCGAGTTCTTGCGCCCGCGCTTTGAGGCCGTTGAGCGCAAGCTCACCGAGGGCCTGGGCGATACGGGTTGCGCCACTTGGACGCATCCCCGCGGCGGCTACTTTGTGAGCTTTGATGGTCCCGAGGGCTCGGCCCAAAAGGTCGCTGCGCTTTGTGCTGACCTGGGCGTCAAGCTCACGCCGGCCGGTGCTACCTGGCCCTATGGCAAGGACCCGCGCGATACCAACATCCGCATCGCGCCGAGCTATCCCACGGTCGAGGACCTGGAGGCCGCGCTCGATGTGCTGGTGCTGGCCGTTAAGCTTGTCGCTGCCGAGCTCGCGCGTGCCGAGCGCGCCTAACGCGCGGCTTCCCGTACTATCCGCACCTTCGATACGTAAAGGAGCATATACATGGATTTGGGTATTTCCACCAACCCCACGCCAGAGCTCTACACCATTAAGGTAACCGGCGAGATCGACATCTCTAACGCCGATAGCCTGCGCAATGCCATCGACCTGGCGCTCGAGCAGCCCACTGAGGCCGTTGAGCTCGATTTTGCCCAGGTGAGCTACATCGATTCAACGGGCATTGGCGTGCTCGTGGGCGCCGCGCACCACGCGGTCGACCACGGCAAGCGTTTTAGCTGCACCAATGTGCAGCCCCCGGTAATGCGCGTGGTTCAGCTGTTGGGTGTCGACCAGGAGATTTCGATCACCGCTGCATAATCTTTGCCCCCAAAAGGGCGTGCCGTTTGGCATATGTTTGTGATGCGCTCGGACGTTTTGGCGTCTGGGCGCTATACTTGACCGAATGAATAGACGAGTTCCGGCCGAATGGCGCGGTGCGGGCTCGACTCACATCGAGCCTTGGAGGTATGTGTGTTTGGTATTGGAGAGGGTGAGCTCGCGATCATCGTGGTCTTCGGCTTTTTGCTGTTTGGCCCGGATAAGCTCCCGCAGATGGGCCGCACGATCGGCCGTGCCGTCCGTCAGTTCCGCGAGACGCAGGAAAAGATGACGGCCGTTGTTCAGTCTGAGATTATCGATCCGGTAAGCGAGGCCGCTTCGGCACCGGTCAAGCCCAAGAAGACTGCCGTCGATGACGATTCCGATGCGGACAAGGATGCCGCCGAGACGGCAGCGCCCGCCAAGAAGGAGACCTTTGCCGAGCGCCGTGCCCGCCTTGCTGCCGAGAAGGCCGCGAGCGAGGCTGCCGCCGAGGGCGAGGGTGCTGCTGAGGAGGCCGAGGGTGCCGAGCCTGCCGCTGCCGCCGAGCCTGTCGTCGAGCCCGAGCCTGCTGCAGAACCGGAGCCCGAGCCCGAGCCGGTAGAGCCCACGACGGCCGACCTCTACGCCCGTCGTCCCCGCAAGCGCAAGGCCGTCGTCGACCAGCTCGCCCGCGAGCTCGAGGCCGAGGACGACGCCGCTGCCGCCGACGCCTCGAAGGGAGGCGATGAGTAATGCCTATCGGACCTGCGCGCATGCCGCTCTTCGATCACCTGGGAGAGCTCCGTCGCCGCCTGACTATCGTGGTCGTGTCGGTGTTTGCCGCCGCCATCGTGCTGTATTTCGCCACGCCCGTGGTGCTCGACATCCTGGAAGACCCCATCCGCTCCTTTGTGCCGGACGGTAAGTTCTACATCACCACCACGCTCGGCGGCTTTGGCCTGCGCTTCTCGCTGGCCATCAAGATGGCCGTGGTCATGTGCACGCCCATGATCATCTGGCAGATTCTAGCATTTTTCCTGCCGGCGCTGCGTCCCAACGAGCGCAAATGGGTCGTGCCCACGGTGCTCGCCTCGACGGTGCTGTTCTTCCTGGGCGCCATCTTCTGCTATTTCATCATCATCCCGGCGGGCTTTGAGTGGCTTATCGGCGAGACCTCGGCCGTCGCCACGGCGCTGCCCGACCTGGAGAACTACGTCAACATGGAGCTGCTCTTTATGATCGGCTTTGGCGTGGCGTTTGAGCTGCCGCTTATCATCTTCTACCTGTCCGTCTTCCACATCGTGTCCTACGCGGCCTTCCGCGGCGCCTGGCGCTACGTGTACGTGGGCCTGCTTGTGGGCTCGGCTGTGATTACGCCCGACGGCTCGCCCGTTACGCTGGGCCTCATGTATGGTGCCCTGCTCTCGCTCTACGAGATTTCGCTCGCCATTGCCCGCGTGGTCATTACCGCGCGCGAGGGCAAGGAGGGCTTGTTTGTGAGCCGTCTGGACCTGTTCTCGGACGATGAGGACGACGAGGAGTAAATCGGTATGCACGAGGTTGGCATTGTCAACGGCATACTCGATACAGTGATTCGCGCGGCGCGTGGGGCGGGGGCCTCGCGCGCCGTTTTGGTAACGCTGCGTATCGGGGATATGACCGAAGTTGTGCGCGAGGCGCTCGACTTTGCGTGGGAGACATTTCGCGATGAGGACCCGCTCACGCGAGGCTGCGAGCTTGCCGTGGAGGAAGTCCATCCACAAAGCGAGTGTCTGGACTGCGGGGAGGTCTTTGAGCACGATCGCTTCCATTGCCGCTGTCCCCAATGTGGCGGCGCCAACGTGCGCCTGCTGCACGGCCGCGAACTCGACATCGCAAGTATCGAAATCGAAACCCCCGACGATTAGCCCATCAGCCAGCTGGGGACGGGGTATAAAGGGGCAAAAGTAAGGAGCGCTGAGTATGGCTGAGAAAACGATTGATATCGCGTCGCCGATCCTGTCGCGCAATGAGCGCCTGGCAGATCAGCTGCGTCAGCGATTTAATGAGGCAGGCACCTATGTGATCAACGTCTTGTCGAGCCCTGGCTCGGGCAAGACCACCACGATCCTGGGCACCAACGAGCGCCTGCGTGACAAGGCGGGCCTGCGCTGCGCCGTCATCGAGGGCGATATTGCCTCGGATGTCGACGCCATCACCATGAAGGAAGCCGGCATGCCTGCCATCCAGATCAACACGGGCGGCCTGTGCCACCTCGAGGGCAACATGATCATGGAGGCCGTTGACGCGTTCGACCAGGCCGTCGGTCTGGAGAACATCGACGTCATCTTTATCGAAAATGTGGGCAACCTGGTCTGCCCGGTCGACTTTGACTTGGGCGAGAACCTGTCCATCATGATTCTCTCGGTGCCCGAGGGCGACGACAAGCCCATCAAGTACCCGGGCATCTTCCAGCACGCCGGCGCGCAGCTGCTCAATAAGGTCGACGTGGCCCCGGCTTTCGATTTTGACATGGATAGGTATACTAAGACACTCGATGACCTCAATCCGCAGGCGCCGCGGTTTGCCGTGAGCGCGCGCAAGGGCGAGGGCATGGATGCCTGGTGCGATTGGCTCATCGGGCAGATCGAGCAAGCAAGGGCGTAAATCGGCCGCCATACGGGCGGGCGTAGCCGCAGAGACACGAGATAGGAGCCTCTTTTGAAGCTCATCATCGCCGAGAAAAACGACGCCGCGCGTCAGATCGCCGAGCGTCTGTCCACGGGTAAACCCAAAAAGGATAAGGTGTACAACACCGCCATCTACCGTTTTGAGTGGAAGGGCGAGGAGTGCGTGACCATCGGCCTGGCCGGTCACATCCTTGCGCCCGATTTTTGCGACAGCGTGCTGTTCGATAAAAAGCTGGGCTGGTATTCGGTTACCGAGGACGGCGAGATGCTGCCGGCCGACATGCCCGATGGCCTGGCTCGTCCGCCTTACGACACCAAGCGTAAGCCGTTCCTTGCCGATGGCATCTCCATCAAGGGCTGGAAGCTTGAGAGCCTGCCCTATCTCACCTGGGCACCCGTCATTAAGCTGCCGGCTGAGAAGGAGCTCATCCGCTCGCTCAAGAACCTCGCCAAAAAGTCCGACAGCGTCATCATCGCCACGGACTTCGATCGAGAGGGCGAGCTGATCGGTTCGGACGCCCTCAACAAGGTGCGCGAGGTTGCGCCCGACTTGCCGGTCGCCCGCGCCCAGTATTCTTCGTTTACCAAGGCCGAGATCACGCAGGCCTTCGATAACCTTGTCTCGCTCGACCAGAACCTGGCCGACGCCGGCGAGAGCCGTCAGCACATCGACCTCATTTGGGGTGCGGTGCTCACGCGCTACCTGACGCTCGCCAAGTTTGGCGGCTTTGGCAACGTGCGTTCCGCCGGCCGCGTGCAGACGCCGACGCTTGCCCTGGTGGTCGAGCGCGAGCGCGAGCGCATGGCGTTTGTGCCCGAGGACTATTGGCAGATCCGCGGCATGGGCGCCGCACAGGGTACTGCCGAGGACGACCGATTTAAGATTGCGCACAAGACGGCACGCTTTACCGACAAGGATGCTGCTGAGACGGCGTACGGCCATGTTAACGGCGTCGCGACGGCAACCGTCGCCGCGGTGACCAAGCGCTCCCGCAAGCAGCAGCCGCCCACGCCGTTTGCGACCACCTCGCTGCAGGCCGCCGCCGCTGCTGAGGGCATCTCGCCTGCGCGTACCATGCGCATCGCCGAGTCCCTCTACATGGCGGGCCTTATCAGCTACCCGCGCGTCGACAACACCGTGTATCCCGCGACGCTCGATTTGGGCGCCGTGGTGAGTGACCTGGCAAAGATCAACCCGGCGCTGGCGCCCGTGTGCAAAAAGGTACTCGCTGGTCCCATGAAGCCCACGCGCGGTAAAGTCGAGACCACCGACCACCCGCCTATCTACCCCACGGGAGAGGGCGATCCGTCCACGCTCGACGGCGGCCAGCGCAAGCTCTACGACCTCATCGCCCGCCGCTTCCTGGCGACGCTTATGGGTCCTGCGACCATCGAGAACACCAAGCTCGAGCTCGATGTGAACGGCGAGCCGTTCGTGGCTTCGGGCGACGTGCTCGTGACCCCGGGTTTCCGCGAGGCCTACCCGTATGGCCTTAAACGCGACGAGCAGATGCCGCCGCTTGAGCAGGGCGATACGGTCGACGTGTTCGACATTAAGCTCGAGGCCAAGCAGACCGAGCCGCCCGCGCGCTACAGTCAGGGCAAGCTCGTGCAGGAGATGGAGAAGCGCGGCCTGGGCACCAAGTCCACGCGCGCGAGCATCATCGAGCGCCTGTATGCCGTGCGCTATCTCAAAAACGATCCCGTTGAGCCGAGCCAGCTGGGCATCGCCATCATCGATGCGCTGACGCAGTTTGCCCCGCGCATCACGAGCCCCGATATGACCAGCGAGCTTGATGGCGATATGACCCGTGTGGAGCGCGGCGAGGATACCGAAGAGCATGTCGTGACGCACTCGCGCGCGCTGCTGGCTGGCGTGCTCGATGAGCTGCTCAAGCATACGCAGGAGCTGGGCGACGCCATCAGCGACGCCGTCACGGCCGATGCGCGCGTGGGCGCTTGCCCCAAGTGCGGCAAGGACCTGGTTATGAAGACGAGCGCCAAGACCCGTGGCAGCTTCATTGGCTGCATGGGCTGGCCCGACTGCGATGTGACCTATCCGGTGCCGAGCGGCGTCAAGGTAAGCCCGCTCGAGGGCGAGGCGGCCGTGTGCCCCGAGTGCGGCGCGCCGCGCATTAAGTGCCAGCCGTTCCGCCAGAAGGCCTTCGAGATTTGCGTGAACCCCACGTGCCCCACCAACTACGAGCCTGACCTTAAGGTGGGCGAGTGCAAGGTGTGCGCCGAGGCCGGACGCCATGGCGACCTGATCGCGCACAAGAGCGAGAAGAGTGGCAAGCGCTTTATCCGCTGCACCAACTACGATGACTGCGGTGTGAGTTATCCTCTGCCGGCGCGCGGTAAGCTCGAGGCGACGGGTGAGACCTGCCCCGAGTGCGGCGCCCCCATCGTGGTGGTCAACACGGCGCGCGGCCCGTGGCGCATCTGCGTGAACATGGACTGTCCGACCAAGGAGAAGAAGCCCGTCCGCGGCCGCAAGACCACGACTAAGGCGAGCACGGCCAAGAAGACGACGGCTAAGAAAGCCACTGCCGCCAAGAAGACGACCGCCAAAAAGACGACGGCCAAGAAGTCGACTACCAAAAAGACCGCTGCCGATAAGTAGCCGCACGGTCGAAACATCACCTAAAACAAAAACGAGCGAGGACCTCAAAATCCTCGCTCGTTTTTTATCTGGCAGTTAGGGAACGACAAAGCGCTAGTTCACTTCGACGGGTTTGGCGCCGGGATAGCGCTCCTCAAAGTCTAGACGGTACTTATTGTCATTGGTGCCCGCCACGTTGTCGCGCGACAGTGGCGTCACGATCTCATTCTTGTGGTCCGCAGGCTTGGCGTATTTCAGGCTGATCTCCCAGGCATCACAGATTGCGTCAATGCGGTGATCCAGGTCGTCGTACAGGGCAACGATGTCTTTCCAGGAGCTGTAGTTCTTGGAGCTCGTCGGGACGTCTAGGTCCTCGACGATGTCGTAATACTGCTCGATGGTGTCCTCCGTGCGCTCGGCGACGTCGGCGAGATTTTGACGGGTGGTTCGATCCTCTTCCAGATAGCTGCCGTTGAAGTTCTGCGCGCAGCCACGGACGTAGTTGTCGAGGTCTTCGAGCAAGTCGTAGTATTCGCTCAGTCGGCGGTAGAGATTCTGCTCGGAGAGCGTTGCTTCGCCGCCATCCTCGTCGTCATCGTCATCGTCATCATCGTCGTACAGGCTGTTGGGATCGCCGAGAGGCTTTAGGTCATCGTCGTCGACGTCATGGTGCAGCTTAGCTACCTCGGCAGTCGTCTGCGTGTCGGCGTTGTCGAAAGGCTTGATCACAAAGAAAACGACCAGGGCGATGATGATCGCCACCAGCACAACGATAACGGCGATAAGCGGTCCGGTGCCGCTCTTTTTGGGAGTGGGGGTCTGTGGCGAAGCGGGCGCGTATGCGGGAGCCGGCTGCTGTTGGGGCGAGCCGCTCGCGACGGGTATGCGCTGCGTGGTCTCGACGGCCGCAGGGCTTGCGGCGGGGTCGGGGCGATAGGCGAGGGGGTCGTCCGCCTTGGCTTGCGGCGTATCAAGGGAGCCGGTCTGCTCAAAAGCGGGCTGGCTATCGCTCGCGGTTGTTTGCTCAACGGGTGCACCGCACGAGGTGCAGAACTTGGCATTATCTGCAAGAAGCTTGCCGCACGAGGCGCAATACCGAGACATTGCCACTCCTTTCGCCACATTTCAATGCAATATGACGATTATACCCACCACCCAAAATTCCCCATCATAAGTTGCGGTGAAATAGGGACTGTTTGGCGGTCTCAGAGCTTCAATCAATCCCTATTTCACCGCAACTTTGGAAAGGCACCTTTAGTCATTGGGGGCGCGCCGGACGCTGGGGTATCATGGCTTGGTTGATATATCTGCATTTACGCGCCTTGTAGGAAGGGGCTGCGCCCATGGCTTTTGAGCCTGCTCAACATAGCTTTATCACGCTCGAGGGCGTCGACGGTGCCGGCAAGTCCACGCAGGCGCGCCTGCTCGCCCGTGCGCTCGAGCTCGCTGGCCACCAGGTTGTGAGCCTGCGCGAACCGGGCGGCACTGCCATCAGCGAAAAGATCCGTGCTCTGCTGCTCGACCCCGCCAATACGGCGATGGGCGACACCTGCGAGTTGCTGCTCTACGAGGCGGCGCGCGCCCAGTTGGTGCACGAGGTCATCGCACCCGCCCTTGCTGCCGGCAAGGTGGTCCTGTGTGACCGCTTCTACGATTCCACAACCTGCTACCAGGCGTTTGCCGACGGCCTCGATCGCCAGATAGTGTGCGATGCCAATAACCTGGCCGTCGCGGGAACACACCCGGCGCTCACGCTCGTCTACCACATCACGCCCGAGCAGGCGGCGCTGCGCATGGCAGCCCGTGGCGCGGCAGATCGCATGGAGGCAAAAGGCATGGCATTCCAGGAGCGTGTTTACGAGGGGTTTAGCGCCATTGCCGCCGAGGAACCAAATCGCGTAAAGCTCATCGACGCCACCGCGCCCGTCGCGGAGGTCTTCGAGAAGACGATCGAGCAGGTTCGCGCGTACGGTCTCGACATTCCGCAAGATGCCGTCGCCGCCGCGCTTGCCCAGGAGGCCGAGTAACATGGCTCCCGCTCAGGCAAGCCTGCTGGCCAAGCTCGACACCCAAGAGCGCGTGCGCGATTTTTTGACCAACGCCGTCGCCAGCGGCCGCGCGTCGCACGCCTACCTGTTTTTGGGCGCCCCCGGCGCCGGCAAGCTCGATGCCGCATGGGCGCTCGCCCAGGCCTTCCTGTGCGAGCAGGACGGCTGCGGCGCATGCGACAGCTGCGTGCGCGTTGCACGGCACACGCATCCCGACGTGCACTATTACACGCCCGAGAGCGCCACGGGCTACCTCATTGCCCAGACCCGCGAGCTGCTCGATGACGTGCCGCTGGCGCCCATCCGCGCCAAGGCCAAGGTCTACATCATCGACCGTGCCGAGCAGCTGCGTGCTAACACTGCCAACGCACTGCTCAAAACACTCGAGGAGCCGCCCGAGGGCGTCATGTTCATCTTGCTGGGCACCTCGGCAGACGTGATGCTGCCCACCATCGTGAGCCGCTGCCAGTGCGTGCCGTTTCGGCTGGTGTCGCCCACCGTGGCCGCTCGTGCCGTGAGCCGCGCGACGGGTCAGGACCTCGCGCGTTGCCGCATGGCGGTTACCGTGGCGGGGAGCCCCACGCGCGGCATCGAGTTCCTTAAGAGTGCCGAGCGCCAGGATGCTCGCCGCCAGATGGTCCGCGCCATCGACTCGCTCATCGCTGCCGATGAGGCCGATGTACTCAGTCGCGCCAAGTCGCTCATCGTCGCCGTTAAGGCACCGCTCGCCGAGGTCAAGTCCACGCAGGAAAAGGTGCTCGAGCAAAACGCCGACTACCTGTCGCGTGGAGCATTGAAGCAGCTTGAGGACCGCAACAAGCGCGAACTCAACGCGCGCGAGCGTTCGGGTATCATGGAAGCGCTGGCGAGCGCACGGACGCTCATGCGCGACGTGCTGCTGACGCTTCAGGACGAGGCGGCCGACGTGGTGAACGAAGACGTGCGCGACACGATCGGTCGGCTTGCCGCCGCGACGAATGTTGCGGGTGCCACCCGGGCGCTCGAGGCGGTCGCAATTGCCGAGCGCAACATCGCCAGAAACGTTACTCCCCAGCTGGCCATCGAGGTCATGCTGTTCGATATCAGGAAGGCACTGAAATGCCGTTAGTCGTACCCGTTAAGTTTACCTACGCCTCGCGCGACCTGTGGTTCGACCCGCAGGATCTGGATATCCTCGAGGCCGATTATGCCATTTGCTCCACCGAGCGCGGAACCGAGATCGGCCTGGTCACGGCCGATCCCTTCGAGGTGCCGCAAGACGAGATCGGCCAGCCGCTCAAGCCCGTGCTGCGCGTGGCGAGCGACATTGACCTGCAGCTTGCCGACGACCTGGCCATCCAGGGCGACGAGGCGATGGTCGATTTCCGCCGTCTGGTCAAAGAGCTCGACCTCGAGATGAAGCCGGTCGGCGTCGAGTACCTGTTTGGCGGCGAGAAGGCCGTGTTCTACTTTGCGGCCGAGGAGCGCGTCGATTTTCGTCAGCTCGTCAAGGACTTGTCCTCGACGCTGCACATTCGCGTCGACATGCGCCAGATCGGCGTGCGCGACGAGACCCGTCTGGTGGGCGGCTATGCCCAATGCGGACAGGAGCTCTGCTGCACGCGCTTTGGCGGACAGTTTGAGCCCGTCTCGATCCGCATGGCAAAAGAGCAGGACCTGCCGCTCAACTCGTCCAAGATCAGCGGCGTTTGCGGCCGCCTGATGTGCTGTCTGCGCTATGAGTTCGAGGCGTACAAGGACTTTAAGAGCCGTGCGCCCAAAAAGAAGACACTCATCGATACGCCGCTCGGCAAGGCGCGTATTCAGGAATATGACACGCCGCGTGAGCAGCTGGTGCTGCGCCTGGAGAACGGCAAAGTCTTTAAGGTCAACCTGGCCGATATGACGTGCTCGGAGGGCTGCAAAAAGAAGGCCGCCGAGCAGGGCTGCAACTGCCGCCCCGACTGCGTGACGCGTGACGTGCTCGAGCGCATCGAGTCGCCCGAGATGCGCTTGGCGCTCATGGAACTCGATCGCGAGAGCGGCGTCGACGTGGGCGATGGCCTGTCGAGTGCCGACCGTCTGGCCGGCACATCGATGCCCAAGCGCCGTCGTCGCGATGCCGAATCCGATGCCCGCGCCGGCCAGGGTCAGGGCGAGGGCCGTGGCCGCGGAAAGGGCCGCGGCAAGGCCGAGGCACCCGAGGCCGAGGAGGCAGCCGGTGGTCGTCGCCGCCGCAAGCGCGCGGCGTCCGTCGACAACGGCGAGACCACAGACAAGAACGCTTCCCGCGAGTGCGAGGCTCAGCAGCCCCAGCAACAAAACCGCGGCGGCGGCATGAACCCCACGCGCCGTCGCCGCCGTCACCTGTCGAGCGAGGAGCGCGAGGATGCCTTCCGTGCCGCAGCCGCTCGCGAGGCCGGTGCCGCTCCCAAGGGCGCCTCGGCTTCCGATGCGCCTGCCGACAAGGGCGGCAAGCCGCACGGCGAGGAGGAACGCGCGCCGCGTCCGCGCCGCCGCCATTCCTCGGGCACGCAGCAGAAGCCCTCGGTTCCTTCTGTGGCCGATCAGGTTTCCGATGGCGAAGTCAAGGTCACGCGTCGTCGCCCCGGCGATGGCGGGGGAGCTGCCGCCAAGGCTTCGCACGGCGGCGCTCGCGACGAGCGCGAACCGCGTGAGAATCGCGGTGGCGAGGGCTCGACCGACCAGGGTCAAAAGCGTCGCCGTCGCCGTCGTTCCCGCAAGCCGCGCCAGGACGGTAGCGAAGGCTCGACCCATACCTCGTCCGCACCGAAACCGCCTGCCGGCGAATAGTGCCCGTAAGCGGATGTAACCCGCCTGACCCCAGTGCCTCTGGGTATCATGGCTCTACACCGACAACCCTCCCTTCGTCTTCGCGTAGGGAGGGTTGTGTCATGAAGAGACATCTGAACGTATTGACTCGCTTGCAGGACGCAGGTGTCCTACCGTTTGCGGACGAATTGCTACCGCTTGCCGAGCGCGCGACATACGAGGCGCTCGAGGCGTTGTCGCCCACGCGATGCGCCGGCTGCGAGCGCTCCGGTGCGCTGATCTGCCAGGATTGTCTGGCATCGCTCGCGCTCATCGACCCGTGCCATAGCTGCATCCGATGTGGTGCCCCGTTTGGGGATTTGCTGTGCACCGAGTGCTCGGTCGAGGGCGCGTCTTCGGCAATGGCCGAGGCGCTCGATCGCTGTCTGGCGTGTGCCGTCTACGCACATCCGCTGCCGCGCATCATCAAGGCGTACAAGGATGCGGGCGAGCGCCGTCTGGCACCGTATCTGGCGGAGCTATTCTACGACACCGTCTTGCATGCCCAGGCGGCAGCCCCCGATCGCTACGGCGGTGTGCTGTCCGGTGCGGACGCGGTGGTGTTTGTGCCCGCGACTGCGGCGGCGTTTCGGCGGCGTGGATTCGACCATATGGAAGCAATTGCGCGCTCGTTTTGCGATCTTTCGGGCGTCCCGTTGCTGGACGCCCTGGTCAAATACGGTCATGGTGACCAGCGAGAGCTCGGCCGCGATGAGCGCCGGGAGCATGCCCGGGGCGTGTACGAGACGGTCGAGGATGTGCGCGGCCGCCGTCTGCTGCTCATCGATGATGTCATTACCACGGGCGCGACCATGGCAGCAGCCTCGGCGGAGCTCAAACGTGCCGGTGCCGCGGCCGTCGATGGCCTCGCTATCGCACGCGTTTGGTAGGGGTGGTTTTGTGGCAGTGAAGATAGCGCGACGCATCGAGCCGACAAGCGAGCAACTGGCGGCCTCTGTAATCCTGACTGGCGCCTCGGCGCTGCGCATGATGCGCGCCGAGCGCCGACAAATGGGTTACATCAGTTGGAGGGACCTCGCTCCCGATGAAGAGTGCCGTGTGCTGCGCGCATCGTCGCCCTCGGCCGAGGACATCTATCTTCCCGATTTGGTGAGGATCGGGGTCGTGAGTGGCGAGGTTCAAGAAGACCTGTGCCTACTGGTGGGGTCTGCAAAGCAGCGTCGCCGCATGCCTGGTGCAAGCTGGTCCGTTTGTTCTACAGGCCTGCCGGACGCTTCGATTTTGGAGGTGGAGCCGGGGGTGTACAGCTTGTCTCCCGAGGCCCTCTGTGCCGCCGTTGCGCGCGAAGTCGGCTGTATCCAGGCATTTGCCCTGGCCCAGGAGCTGTGCTCCAAGATTTCGCTGAGCGATCGCGGGCAGTATTTGCCTCCCTACAGCTCGCCTACCGTGAACAGGCTTGCAAAGGATAAGGACCAGCCGTCAGATGTGGGCTACTTTGAGGTAGAGCCAGTGCTGACGCCCGATCGCCTGGCAGATTACCTTGCGGCATGCAAGGGGAGCGCGGCCAAGCAGCTGCGGCGGCTGTGCCCCTTTCTGTCGGAAAACCTGCGCTCACCCATGGAATGCATCATGCTTGCCATGTTTTCGCTTCCGTTTTCCTATGGCGGATTTGCCTGCGGTCCCTTTAAGACCGACCACAAGATCGAGTTCAACGACCGAGCGCAGGCGATCTCGGGGATGCCGTATGCGGTTTGCGATGCCCATCAGGAAGCAGCCCGGTTTGACCTGGAATACAACGGTGAGCTGGGCCATTCCTCCCGGAGGGGACGTATCCATGATGAAAAACGCAACACGGGCTTGATTACTATGGGAATCGAGGTCGCGACGGTCAACAACGAAATGCTCTGCGACATGGAAGCGATGGAAGCGCTCGCATGGCGCATCCACCAGCGTATGGGTAAGCGATATCAGAATCGCGTAGAGGCTCGTCGAAAGAGGCAAGATGCTCTGCTGAATACGCTCCGAGCGTGCTTTGGGCTCAAGCCAGCGTAAAACTATGGCTTTATAGGGGGTCTGTTTATATGCTCTGTGCAAAAAACGGCAAATATGAGTACTGTTACTAGATTAGTGACAGCAAAAACAAAGAAACTTGGGCCGAAAATCTGGATTCAGCGAAGAGATAGTAAACGAATGTGGAATATCTTGGCGCCAAGCAGGCTGTGCGGAACTCAAAAAGGGCTCGTGAGGCGGTAATACGCTGCTACTAAATTGGTGACAGTACTCATATTTGCCGTTTTTTGCACAGGGCGCCCTGAGACGGGTGCCCCGGAGCTCCCCGTGGGGGAGCTCCGGGCTTCATGGGGGCACGAATAGCCCGCTCCGACCTGCGAAATCTGTACTCGCGATGCGAATGACGCCCCTAACCTTAAACTTTAGCTTGAACTTAGCTATAATGCGCTTCGTTCCTACCAGGCTGTGGTTGCGGACGGACGAAATGCCCGTCCTAGTCCAAGACAGACGCGGTCAAAGGGATCCACGTAAGCGACCGCGTGCGCGCGGCGCGATCATGGCGCGTCCTAGATGTAAGCCGCACCGTCCGTTCTACTTTCTTTGGGGCAATACCGCCTCGCGGGCGAGCGGGTCAGTCGTGAAGGTGGCTGCGGCCTCCCGAGCAAACACCCCGGTGCGCAAGTGTGGGGTCAAATACCAGGTCAGCTGGTGGGAACAACCTGATATTCCGCGCAACGCACGGATTATATACGACACAGAAGGCAGGGTAGTGGACATGGTGAGGGGCAGCTTGATGCACGCGGCTCGGTTAGGTGCTGGGACCGCAGCGGTCATCGCCGTTTTGGGCCTGAGCGGATGCGCGTTCAACCCGCTGTCTACGTTCACGATTCCCACGATCGACCAGATCGAGTACGAGACCGTCACGCCGGCGGTGTCGGACGACGCCCTGGTCACTCCCGGAACCCTGACGGTCGCCCTCCATACTTCCGATGCGCCGCAGGCCATGCAGGGCGCCGACGGCGAGCTCACGGGGTATGCGGTTGACGCCGCCCGCGCCCTCGCAAGCCGCATGGGCCTTAAGGTCGCCTTCGTCGACGCGTCCTCGACAGGTTCCGCGCTCGGCGACAAAAAGGCCGATATCTTTATCGGCGAGATTAACTCCACGGACGGGGACATTAGCTCGCTCGGCACCTGCCTGTACGATGCCACTTCCGTGTTCGGTAAAACTAACGATGGTGGGTCGCTAAGCGTTTCCACCGATACCCTTAGCACGTCCACCCTGGGCGTTCAGATGTCCTCGGCCTCGCAGGAGGCGCTTGCTAAGCAGAACATTACCGCCAACCAAAAGACCTACTCCAACATCAACGAGTGCTTTGAGGCGCTCGAGTCCGGCGAGGTCGACTATGTGATCTGCGACTCCACGGCCGGCGGCTACCTTGCACGCCTGATGAGCGAGGTCTCCTATGTCGGTGCGCTCGAGGCGCCCTCGACGCTTGGTGTTGCGGGCCTCTCGTCCAATGACGAACTGTGCCGTGCCGTGAGCGATGCCCTCGACGACATCACGGTCGACGGTACGCTCGAGGCGGTCCACTCTGTCTGGTATGGCACGATGCCCTACGACCTCACCACTAAGACGGTTTCGGGCGCTAGCGTGCAGCCGGGTGACTCTGAGTCCAGTGAGACCACGTCCTCCGGCAGCGAGTCCTCCGATTCCAACAATGAGACCGCATCCTCCGAGGACAAATCGTCCAGCCAGGAAGGCACCATCACCGACGACGACATTAACAAACTCAATAGCTAGTTATTGCTAGGGGTGGTGTCTCCTATACGTTGGAAAGGACACCTCTTCACGGTTTCAACACGCACTGCCGGGCTTCCCCGATGGGGGAGCCCGGCTTTTTCATCCCAATAAAACTAGCAGGTCAAAGCCAATTTTCAGGACCAAATACAAAGCCGCCGGCCCCCTCCTATAGCGCACTTTGCCACAGAAAAGTGCGAGACTTCGGTATGCGGTATCAAGCAATCGTTATTCGGGTCTTTAGGAATCCGCGTGATTAAATGCACGGCAATGGGTACATAGCCAGTACAGTAAGTCCCCGAGGCAGATTGGAGCCACGTATGGATATCAAGGTTTCTGGACGCAAGACGACGGTAACCGATGCTCTGCGTGCGCATGTGGATGAGAAGATCGGCGAGGCGCTCAAGGTTTTCGATATCGAGCCCATGACGGTCGACGTTGTACTTCGCTATGAGAAGAACCCCTCGAACCCCAACCCGGCAATCGTCGAGGTTACGGTTCGTGCCCGCGGTTCGGTGATTCGCGTTGCCGAGCACGGTGCAGATATGTACGCCGCCATCGACCTCTCCGCCGATAAGGTCACCCGCCAGCTGCGCAAGTTCAAGACCAAGGTCGTGGACAACCGCCAGGGCGGTGCCAGTGCAGCGGATGTCGCACCGGTCGAGCGCGTCGAGGATCTGGCCGACCTGCTGCTGCCCGAGGAGGAGGACGACCTGCTCGTCCGCGAGAAGGTCATCGATGTCACCCCGATGACCGAGGAGCAGGCGCTGGTGCAGACCGATCTGCTTGGTCATGACTTCTACGTGTTCGAGAACGCGACGACTGGCCTCATCAATGTGGTGTATCACCGTAAGAATGGTGGATATGGCATCATCAAGCCCCGCATCGAAACACTTGACGAGTAAAATACGTTAACTTGCATGAGTTAACGGTTGGCGGCCATCCCATGCGGGTGGCCGCCTTTTTACGTAAGGAGTCGCTTTGATGGACAAGGCTGCATCTACCGGTCATTCGGACCGTTGCCGCATCGTCGTCGATACCTGCTGCGACTTTAGCCCCGAGGTCGCCGCGAACCTCGATGTCGATATCCTGGGTTTCCCCTTCATTATCGATGGCGAGGAGCGCACGGATGACATCTGGTCGAGCATCACACCCAAGGAGTTCTACGATCGCATGCGCGCCGGTGCCCGCGTGTCCACCTCGGCTGTGTCGCTCGGTCGCTATATCGAGTTCTTTACCGAGTGCGCCAAAGAGGGCACGCCCACGGTCTACCTGTGCTTTACCTCGGCGCTGTCGTCGAGCTACAACTCCGCGTGCCAGGCGGCAGATGCCGTGCGCGCCGAGTATCCCAACTTTGAGCTCTACGTGGTCGACAACGCTCTGCCCTGCGCGACCGGTGCGCTCTTGGCGCTCGAGGCCGTGCGCCAGCGTTCGGCGGGACTGACCGCCAAGCAGTTGGTCGATTGGGCAAACGAGGCAAAGACCTACGTCCACGGCTACTTTACGCTCGAGAGCTTTGACGCGCTGGCTGCCGGCGGCCGCATTCCGCCCGCGGCGGCGCAGCTCACGGCAAAGCTCGATGTCAAACCCGAGCTGTCCTACGACCTGGCCGGCTCGCTGTCGCTGATCGGCGTCAACCGCGGCCGCAAGAAGGCGCTCAAGTCCATCCTCAAGTCGTTCCGCGAGAACTACGTGCCCGATCGCACCATGCCCATCGCCATCATGACGGCCGATGCCGAAAAGGACGGCGACTGGCTCGAAGCCGCCATCCGCAAGGAGGAGGGTTGCGCCGACGTCACGATCATTCGCAGCTCCGTGGGCCCCACCATCGGCTCGCACGTGGGCCCCGGCATGGTGGCCTGCGCGTTTTGGGGTAAGAACCGCGCCGACAAGGCGTCGCTTTCCGACCGCATCGCCCGTCGCGTGCGCGGTCAGTAGGCAAGTAACGCGGCCGTAATCGATCCCAGCTCACTGCCCAAACGCTGGCATCGAGTATTCAACCTGGTAACAACACCCAACCCAAAAGGAAAGGTTTCATGGCAAACAAGCTCTCCGTCGCATTTATCGGCACCGGAATCATGGGTGCCCCCATCGCCGGTCACATCCTGGATGCCGGCTATCCCGTCACGGTCAACAACCGCACCAAGTCCAAGGCCGCAGCGCTCGTTGAGCGCGGTGCCGTCTGGGCCGATACGCCGGCAGGTGCCGCGGCGAACGCCGACGTCGTCTTTACCATGGTGGGTTATCCCTCCGAGGTCGAGGAGCTCTACCTGGCGGGTGACGGTCTGCTCGCGTGCACTAAGCCCGGCGCGGTCCTGATCGACCTCACCACGAGCTCGCCCGAGCTGGCGCGCGACATTGCCGAGGCCGCCCAGGTCTCCGGCCGCATGGCGTTTGACTGCCCCGTCACCGGCGGCGAGTCGGGTGCCATCGCCGGCACGCTCACGGCTATCGTGGGCGCCACCGAGAACGACATCGCGCCGGTCCGCGACATCCTTTCCACCTTTGCGGCAACCATCTGCTGCTTCGATGGCGCCGGCAAGGGTCAGGCTGCCAAGCTCGCCAACCAGGTGTCGCTGGGCGCCTGCATGGTCGGCATGGCAGACGCGCTGGCGTTTGCCGAGCTGAGCGGCCTTGATCTTGAGAAGACCCGTCAGATGATTCTGGGCGGCACCGGTAAGTCCGGCGCCATGGAGAGCCTGGCGCCCAAGGCGCTCGACGGCGACTACAAGCCCGGCTTTATGGTTGAGCACTTCATCAAGGACCTGCGCTTGGCGCTCGCCTATGCCGACGACCGCGAGCTTGCGCTGCCCGGCGCCGACGTGGCCTTTACGCTTTACGACATGCTCGATGCCATCGGTGGCGCCAAGCTGGGCACCCAGGCCGTCACGGTCCTCTATAAGGAGGAGGCCGACGCCATCGCCGCCGGTCTGGACTGGTCGCAGTATCGTCCCGAGGAGCATGGCGCTCACGAGGAAGGCTGCGGTTGCGGCGAGCATGACGACGATCACGAGTGCGGTTGTGGCCACCACCATGGTGAGGACCACGAGTGCTGCGGCGGCCACGGTCATGACGACGGCCACGAGTGCTGCTGCGGCCACCATCACGGGGAGTAGCGCCTATGAGCTTGACGTTCGTGGTGCTTGCGCTGGTGCTCTTTCTCTTTGCGATCTACATCGGCTTTTTGTGCGGCCAGTGGGCGTGCGAAAAGCGCGTCATCACCAAGCGCGACTACTGGATTGCCAACTTTGCGGGAGCGGCGGCAGTCGTCCTGCTGACCTGGGTGTTCTCGCTGTTCCCGCTGGTGCAGTTTGCGCCGATCGGCTGGCTTGGCGGCTTTATCGCCGGCCTTAAGATGAGCTTTGGCGAGACCGTCGGTCCGTGGCGCAAGCACGACGAGGTCTTTAACGTCAACAAGGCACACCGCGCCGCCGCCGACGCGGGCGATGCCGAGGAACGCCGCCGTGCGCGTCGTAATGGCGCGGCCGACCGACAGCTCATCTCGGTCACCGATGACAGCAAGGGTGCTGGCAAGCACGCTAAGAAATAGTAAAAAGAGGTAACTATGGCAGAAAACAAAGACGAACAGCTCACCGACGAGGAGCTTGCACAGCTCCAGCTGGCAGAGGAGAACGAGAACGCCGTCGACCGCCTGGTCAAGGAGCTCGGCTGCCCCACGCGCCGCATCCGCCAGTTTGCCGCCCGTGTGCTGCACCTGCTTGCCGAGCGCGATCCGCAGCGCGTCGTGCCCTGCGTGCCCGCGCTGATCGAGGCGCTCGACCGCCCCGAGGCTCAGACCCGCTGGGAGGCCCTCGATGCCCTGACGGCGCTCGCCACCACCTGCCCCGTGCAGCTGGGCGATGCCTTTGAGGGCGCCGAGACTGCACTGTTCGACGAGATCTCCTCTACGCTGCGCTATGCCGCCTTCCGCCTGCTGTGCGTGTGGGGTGCCACGAGCGTCGAGCGTTCGCGCGAGGCTTGGCCCATCCTGGACGAGGCCATCCAGTGCTACCACGGCGACCTTGAGTATCGCGACATGCTCGGTTGTCTGTACGAGTTTTGCCAGGGCGAGGTCGACGCCGAGGTTGCCGAGAAGCTCGCGCTGCGCCTTAAGTTCGATGCCGAGAACGGTAAGGGCAGCTATCTCAAGGCCCGTTCGAGCGAGATTTGCGAAATGCTTGTTAAACGTTTTGGCCTGGATCTCTCCAAAAAGAAGAAGCGTGCTAGCGTTAAAAAATCTGACGACGCCGAAGACGAGGAGTAACAGATTATGGCGCACGATGTAGTCCTGATTCCCGGTGATGGCATCGGTCCCGAGATTACGCAGGCCATGCGCCGCGTGGTCGAGGCCACTGGTGTCCAGATCAACTGGAACGTCCAAGAGGCCGGCGCCGGCGTCATGGACGAGTTTGGTACACCGCTGCCCCAGCACGTGCTCGATGCGATCGCCGAGACCAAGGTTGCCATCAAGGGCCCCATCACCACGCCGGTTGGCACGGGTTTCCGCAGCGTTAACGTGGCCCTGCGCAAGCACTTCGACCTGTACGCCTGCGTGCGCCCCTGCCTGTCGCAGCCGGGCGACGGCTCGCGCTTCCGTGACGTCGACCTGGTTATCGTGCGCGAGAACACCGAGGACCTCTACGCCGGCATCGAGTTCGATGAGGGCGCTGCCGAGGTCGAGGAGCTCTCGCAGCTTGTCGAGCGCTCGGGTCAGAAGACCTTCGCCGCCGATTCCGCCATCTCGATCAAGCCGATCTCCATCGCCAAGAGCCGCCGCATTCTGGAGTATGCCTTTGAGTATGCCCGCCGCTGCGGCCGCAAAAAGGTGACGGCCGTACACAAGGCCAACATCATGAAGGCGACCGACGGCCTGTTCCTGCGCGTAGCGCGCGAGGTGGCCGCCAACTATCCTGATATCGAGTTCAACGATAAGATCGTCGACGCCACCTGCATGGGCCTGGTCCAGAACCCCAACGACTTCGATGTCCTGGTGCTGCCCAACCTGTACGGCGACATCGTGAGCGACCTGTGCGCCGGCCTAGTGGGCGGTCTGGGTATGGCCCCTGGCTCCAACATCGGTGCCGACTGCGCAATCTTTGAGGCAACGCACGGATCCGCGCCCGATATCGCGGGCCAGGATATCGCCAACCCCACGGCCGAGATCCTCTCTGCTGCGATGATGCTCGATCACCTGGGCGAGAACGACGCTGCTAATCGCATTCGCGCCGCCGTATCTGCCACGCTCGACGAGGGCGAGCAGGTTACCGGTGACCTGCGTCGTGCCCAGACCGGCTCCGTCGAGGGCGCTGTGGGTACGCAGGCCTTTGCCGATGCCGTTATTGCGCACCTGGCCTAAGGCATGCAGGCTGCAAACGCCTAAATAGTACTTAAGTGTTTGCGTATAACCTAAGAATCAATACGCCCGGCGCTCTGTCGGGCGTATTCTATTGCGGACTATGTTTCCTAACAAGGAGTAACTGATATGGGTCTGATTCAAAAGAAGGACGAGAAGGACGAGATCGACGGCATCCAGATCATCGAGCGCGGCGAAGGCCCCGACGGTGACGAGGACGAGAAGATTGACCTGGTCGCCGGCACGTCCGCTGAGCACATTGCTGCCGGTACGACGGCCGAGGAGGAGGACGCCCGCCTGGAGGCTCAGATTGCCGCGGATGCCGCTGACGAGAACCTCATGCCCGAGGAGCAGGACGAGGACGACTCCGATGAAGACGACCGCGCATCCAGGCACAAGAAGACGATGATTGCCGCCTTCGTGGTTGCAGTCGTGATCGCTGCTGTGGTCGGCTTCTTTATCGGCAACGGTGGTTTTGGCGGCAAGGGTGTCGGCTCGGCGACCCTCACCGAGGACCAGCTCGATTCGACCGTGGCAAGCTACAGCTACAACGGCAAGAAGAGCGACATCACTGCGCGTGAGGCCATCGAGAGCCAGTACAGCCTCGATACCGTCAAGGATGGCGATGGCAACTACACCGCTCCTTCTGCCGATGTCATCCTGTCCTACGTGCGCAACAAGATCCTGCTCGATGCTGCCGAGGACGAGGGCATTACCGTTTCTTCCAAGGAAATGAAGAAGTACGCTGAGGATTCCATCGGCACCTCCGACTACAAGACCATGGCCACGCAGTATGGCGTGTCCAAGGACCAGGCCAAGCAGATCGTCCGCCAGTCCGCGACGCTGCAGAAGCTCTACAAGAAGAAGGTGGGCGATAGCTCCGCAAGCATGCCGACCGCCCCGACCGAGCCTGCTGACGGCAACGAGGAGACCGCGAGCAAGGACTACGCCGACTACATCATCAACCTTGCCGGCGATGAGTGGGATAGCTCAAAGGGCACTTGGAAGGATGCCGACAGCACCTATGCCAAGGCCTTTGCCGATGATGCCTTTACGGCCGATAGCGCTACCTATAAGCAGGCCATGACCGCCTACTACACCGCCTACCAGCAGTACTCTTTGCAGGCTTCGAGCGCCAGCTCCAAGTGGACCGAGTATGCTAACGGCCTCTACGCCAAGGCCAACATCAGCATCTACGGCCTGTTTGCGTAGGGTTTGCCTGAGCCGCCGAGCGCGTAGCCAAAAATCTGATAAGCCCGCTAGAACGGACATCGTTCTAGTGGGCTTTTTGCACTGTGGGGAGGGCGATGAGAGGGGGTGGTTGTATGCAAATTTTTGGACACTTTATTCATATAAAGTGAAAACGATTTCGGCTAAACTGGTAGTAACAATGTGGTACCACTGTTCATCTGGTAGTAACCAATTTTGAGACGAAATCGAATGGAAATTGCTAAGAATTAGTTTGGTAATGAAATATATGCAACATGTCTACCTGCGCAAATTACCGTTTACGGGCCAAAAATAACCGTTTGGCAACGATATAGTAATTTGAACGAAATGTGGTGGACGTTTGAATTGAGTGTGCGCTACCGTACATACCAGCAACCCCAAATAGGGACTGGGTTGTCTAAGTTTGCGCATCAATGCCGGCAAGCGGAGAAGCCGGTATGCACAAGGCGCGGACATGGAACTCGTTGGTGAACAACGAAAGAAAGGTTGGAGGAGATACCAATATGATGAAGTACCTCCAGAAGCTCGGCAAAGCGCTGATGCTTCCCGTCGCGGCGCTTCCCGTCGCAGGTATTCTTATGGGTGTGGGCTACCTGCTCGCTCCCGCAGTCATGGGTGCTGCCGGTGACACTACCGGTTTTGCCTATACCGCCGGTTTCCTGCTCATCAAGGCAGGCGGCGCTCTTATCGATAACATGGCCTGGCTGTTCGCAGTCGGCGCCGCTGTCGGCCTTGCCGACGATCACGATGGCACCGCTGGCCTCGCTGGCCTCGTCGCCTTCCTGATGATCCAGCAGCTCCTGAACCCCGCTGTTGTTGGCACCATTCGTGGTATGGACGCCGATGCTCAGACCGCTTGGCTTGCCACGACCGAGGGCATCGCGTTCTCCAAGATCGCTGGTAACTCCTTCATCGGCATCCTGTCCGCCATCATCGGTGGCACTTGCTACAACAAGTTCAAGGACACCCGTCTTCCCGACTGGCTGGCCTTCTTCTCCGGCAAGCGTTGCGTTGCCATCATGACCGCCGTCATCTGCATCGTCGTCTCCGTCGTCCTGCTCTTTGCTTGGCCGCTCATCTTCGGTGCTCTTGTTGCTCTTGGTGAGGGTATCGCCGCCATGGATGGTATCGGCGCTGGCATCTACGCCTTCCTCAACCGCCTGCTCATCCCGACCGGTCTGCACTACGCTCTGAACAACGTGTTCTGGTTCGACACCATCGGCCTGGGCGACCTGACCCACTTCTGGGCTGGCGAGACCTCTGCTGACGTCAAGTGGAGCCTCGGTATGTACATGTCCGGCTTCTTCCCCTGCATGATGTTCGGTATCCCGGGCGCTGCCCTGGCTATGGTTCAGACCGCTAAGAACAAGAAGGCTGCTATCGGCCTGGTTGTCTCCGCTGCCATCTGCGCCTTCGTCTGCGGCGTCACCGAGCCCTTTGAGTTCGGCTTCATGTTCCTGTGCTTCCCGCTCTACGTCGTGTACGCTGCCCTGTACGGCATCTTCACCATCGTCACCTACTATGTTGGTTTCCGTGCTGGCTTCTGCTTCTCCGCTGGTGCTACCGACCTCCTGTTCTCCTCTAGCCTCCCGGCTGCCGCCAACACCTGGATGATCATCCCGCTGGGCATCGCTGCCTTCGTGGTCTTCTACCTCGTGTTCCGCTTCGCCATCACCAAGTTCAACCTCATGACCCCTGGTCGCGAGGATGAGGATGTCGAGGAGACCTCCGCTTCCGCCGCTGCTGGCGACGACAAGTTCGCCGCTCTGGCTGCCGCTGTTCTCGCTGCCGTCGGTGGCAAGGAGAACGTCAAGACCGTTGACTGCTGCGCTACTCGCCTGCGCTTCGAGCTCGGCGATTCCGCTCTGGTCGACGAGGCTGCCTGCAAGAAGGCCGGCGCTCTGGGTGTCATGAAGATGGACAAGGGTGCTACCCAGGTCATCATCGGCACGCAGGTCCAGGCTGTTGCCGAGGAGCTCAAGAAGCTTCTCTAAGCCTTAAAGACGTATCTGTCTTGCAAAGGGTCGTCCCGCTCCGCGGGGGCGGCCCTTTTTGTTACCTCGATACCTGATGTAGCGTTGTAATTGGTATTACAGTGCGCAGGCTATCAACCGGCAAACAATATTGAAATATGCTGGTTGACCTGCTGTTATTCCAATAAAACTGCTATAGTACGTGGTGTCTGGTTACAACCAATTTCGAGTCATTTATCCGGCAGGTATCATTATGGCAATGGGAGCGCGCAAACAACCTCTGTACGATCAACTCGTCGATTTGCTGACCGATAAAATCGATCACGAACTTCGACCCGGCGACTATTTGCCGTCCGAGCGCGACTTGTCGGAGCGCTACGGGCTCTCGCGTACGACGGTTCGCCTTGCCCTGCAGGAGCTTGAGCGCCTGGGCTTGGTGGTTCGTCAGCGCGGCCGTGGAACCATGGTATGCGACCGCTCTCTGCAAACGGCAAACCTCACGCAGACCTATAGCTTTACCGAGCAGATGAAGGCGATCGGCCGTGTGCCCAAGACGACGATTCTTGAGTTTACCGAGGTCGAGGCTGACAAGAATATTGCCGTAGAGATGAACGCGCGCCTGGGCGAGCGTCTGTATAAGATCAAGCGCCTGCGTATAGCCGATGGTGTGCCGCTGATGATTGAGTGTACATATCTGCCAAGTCGCAAGTTCTTTGCGCTTAAGCGCCCCATGATCGAGAACAAATCGCTGTACGACATGATCGAGCAGGACTTTCACGAGAAAGTTCGCGTGGCAGAGGAAGAATTCTACGCGAGTATCGCCCGCCATTCCGACGCTCGTCTGCTCGAGATTACCGAAGGCGCACCGGTGCTGGATTTGATTCGTACCACATATGACATGAACAACGAGGTCATCGAGTATACGCGTTCGGTTGCGCGCGCCGACCAGTTTAAGTACAAGGTCTACCACAACCGCGCAGTCTAGAGTTATTGGGTATAAACGGCTTGGCGTGTTTTGCGGCGGGTGCAAAATGTGCCAAGCGGTAGAAGGCAACGAACAATCGCTCGAATTAACAATGCAGTGGTTTTTGATCCGCCCTAAAACGCACTGCGGGTACGGGAGCATAGATGAGCACGTATGCTATCAAGGCCGACAAGTTCTTTTTGCCGGCGGGGCCGCAGCTGGGCGGCTTCCTGATGGTCGAAGACGGCGTCTTTGGCGCTTGGCAGGCCGATGAGCCCGCTTGTGAGATCAAAGATTATTCGGGTACATGGATTGCGCCGGGCATGGTGGACACCCACATTCATGGCTTCTATAACCATGCCACGACCGATAACGATGCAGAGGGCATCAACATCAGCTCGACCGAGCTTGCTCGTCGTGGTACCACCAGCTGGCTTCCTACGACCTTTACCGACGGCGTGGAGCAGATTAAGGACGCCTGTGCCGCTATTGCACAGGCGGACGAAGAGCGCGGACCCGAGTTCTGTGGTGCCCGTATTCAGGGCATCTACCTGGAGGGTCCGTTCTTTACCATGAAGCATGTGGGCGCCCAGAACCCCGCTTATCTGATCGACCCGTCCGAGGAAGTTTTTGACGAGTGGCAGGAGGCCGCCGGCGGTCGTATCGTCAAGAGCGCTATGGCGGCCGAGCGTGACGGCGCTGCCGCTTACGCCGCGGCTCTGAGCGCAAAGGGCGTCGTGACCTGCATTGGCCACTCCGATGCCACCTATGATGAGTGCGCCGCCGCCATCAATGCTGGCGCCAGCTGCTTTACGCATACCTATAACGGCCAGCGCGGTCTGCATCACCGTGAGCCCGGTGTCGTCGGGGCCGCTATGACCACGCCCAATACCTATGCCGAGATCATTTGCGATGGCAAACACGTGAACCCTGCTGCTATCAAGGCCCTGCTGCAGGCCAAGGGCTGGCAGCACACGGTGCTGATTACCGACTGCCTGGGTTGCGGCGGCATGCCCGAGGGCAAGTACACCAGCGGCGGCATGGACGTCATTATGAAGGACAACCTTTGCTGGCTCGCCGATGGCTCTGCTATCGCCGGTTCGGTGCTCACGCTCGCACAGGGCGTAAAGAACATCGTCGACTGGGGTCTTGCGAGCGCAGATATCGCCATTCGCATGGCGACCGAGGTGCCCGCGCGCTCTGCTCACGTCGAGGATAAATGTGGCAGCATTATGCCCGGTCGCGACGCCGACTTTGTCGTGTTCAATCCCGACCTTACCCTGGTCGAGACGCATGTGGGTGGCAACAGCGTCGGTAACGCGTTTACCGAGTAGCCGCCAAAGAAACGATCCGAAAGGGGATTTAGATGATTTACGGTGCATTAGGCGATATCGAGGAGTACCGCGGAATGCTCAAGGGTCTCGACGTGCTGATCGACTGGCTCGAGGAGAACGACCCGGCGCAGCTCGAGGTCGGCAGCCATCCGATTCTGGGAGACAAGGTCTTTGCGAACGTCATGGCTCCCACGACGCGTCCCGAGGCCGAGGCTCACTATGAGACGCATCAGCGCTATCACGATCTGCAGATCGATGTCGAGGGTCGCGAGGCCTTTAAGGTTGCCACGGGCAGCCTGACGCTGGTCCAGGAGTTTGACGAGAAGGATGACTACGATCTGGTCGATTCCGACGCTTCGATCGCCGGCGATCTTGCCGACGACAAGTTTGCGCTGTTCGTTGCCGGCGAGCCTCACATGCCCACGCTCGAGTTCCCGGGCGATGGCGCACAGCCGGTCAAGAAGATCTGCTTTAAGCTGCTTGCAGATGCTTACTGGGAAGAGTAGCGCGCTACTCGTGAGCTAGCGTGATTCCCCTTGGGGAGCGCGCTTGAGCCCCGCTGATCGCGGTTCCTTTGGGGATTGCGGTTGGCGGGGCTTTTTGTTGAGTAGGGGAGTTGCCGGCGGCGTTGTGCTTGGGTTGGCGCAAGAGCACTCAAAATCGACAACAAAAAAGCCGCCCGAAGGCGGCTATCTTGTGCAATGGAGCCAGCGACCGGGCTCGAACCGGTGACCCCCGCTTTACGAGAGCGGTGCTCTACCAACTGAGCTACGCTGGCGGCCATGTGGTGACGCAACTGGGACGTCAACGGCTGACTCTGATACGGGACATCGCAAATCCGCACAAGTGTTCTGACGGCTTTTCTCATTTTAAATGCACTGATATCGGAGACGCGATGCCCGCGGCGTCCACTTGGTTCTTGACCTGCTGCGGAGATAGTGGCGTCGCCCGCCGATGCGCTCGCGCTGGTTAAGGGCGGGGTGCCCATAACTAGGATCAGCATCGGCCATATACAGGCAGGGGAGGGCAAGCGCCCTGTAACGCCTGCCGTTGCCATAGACGATACGGACATCGCCGTCCTTAAAGAGCTGCAAGCGCTTGGCGTGAAAATGGAAGTTCGCAATCTACCCAGTGACAAACCCGTCTCCATTAATGCTCTGCTGTATTAACGAGTCTTCGAACGCGTCGAGTCAGCCGTAAGAAAGTCTGGTTCGATTCTGGATATTTTCAGTCTTGGAAATAGGAAGGCAACAGATCTCTAATGCTCATCTAGGTGAATCCAAAGTAGATAAGCATTTGAAGAAATGCGATTGAAGCATAATGTAACTAGTATGAAATAGTGGATAGCTGGTACATATCACCTTTCAAATATAGAATCGTTAGAAACCTATAGTTAAAAAGTAATTTACCAGCGGGTTTATATTTTGTTCATTAAAGCCGTTCATCGTCATTTGGCTACCGTTTACGGACCACTTCAGATTCTGGCTACATAATTGCGTCAATGCGTCCATAATAGGCAAGGCGTTTAGCTGAGGATCAAGGAACCGGCATACGCGTCGCGGAGCACGAAGATCGGGAGTAGCATGCATTCGTTTAAGATCACCAATCAATTCCTACTCGATGATGAGCCGTTCACCATCTTGTCGGGGGCGATTCACTATATGCGTGTTCATCCGAGCGACTGGCACCACTCGCTCTATAACCTTAAGGCTCTTGGGTTTAATACGGTCGAAACGTATGTACCGTGGAATCTTCATGAGCCAAAGCCTGGCGTCTTCAATTTTTCTGGCTCAATCGATTTGGCGGCATTTCTTGATGAGGCAGCATCACTCGGTCTGTATGCAATTGTTCGGCCCTCTCCGTTTATTTGTGCAGAATGGGAATTTGGCGGCATGCCAGCATGGCTGCTGCGCCAACATGATATGAGACCGCGTAGCAGCGACCCCAAATTTCTTGCTCACGTTGCGCATTACTACGACCATCTCATGCCGATACTCGTTTCGCGTCAGATTGACAAGGGCGGAAACATCATCATGATGCAGGTTGAAAACGAGTATGGATCATATTGCGAGGATAAAGACTATCTTCGCGCGATTCGCCGCCTTATGGTCGAGCGTGGGGTTTCCGTTCCCCTTTGTACTTCCGATGGTCCGTGGCGCGGGTGCCTTCGTGCCGGTACGCTCATTGACGATGATGTGTTGTGCACTGGCAACTTTGGTTCTCATGCAAAGGAGAACTTTGAGGCTCTTTCTGCTTTTCACAAGGAGCATGGAAAACAATGGCCTCTTATGTGCATGGAGTTGTGGGACGGCTGGTTCAATCGCTATGGGGAGAACGTCATCAGACGCGATTCCGAAGATCTTGCCTCTTGCGTTCGCGAGGTGCTCGAGCTTGGAGGATCTTTAAACCTCTACATGTTTCATGGAGGCACCAACTTTGGATTTATGAACGGATGCTCTGCACGCCATACGCACGACCTGCACCAGGTGACATCATATGACTACGATGCCCCATTGGACGAACAGGGCAACCCGACCGAGAAATACTTCGCAATTCAAAGGACAGTTCACGAGCTGTTTCCCGATATCGCGCAAAGCAAGCCGTTAACAAAAAAGGCGTTTTCCATGCCCGATATTTCGGTGAGTGAGCGCGTAAGTCTCTTTAATGTGCTCGATATTCTTTCGGAGCCGATCGAAGCCCAATATCCTATGCCCATGGAAGAGATGGGTCAGTCGTATGGATATACGTTATATACCACGACTGTCGAGCGTGACCGTGCAGATGAAGAGCGTATTCGGGTTATTGACGCCCGCGACCGTGCACAGGTGTTTGTGAACGGTGACAAAGTGGCGACGCAGTATCAGGAGCACATCGGGGAAGATATTCACTGCGTTCTTCCCTGTGAACAAAACCGCCTGGATGTTCTGACCGAGGATATGGGTCGCGTCAATTATGGTCACAAATTGCTCGCTGATACGCAGCATAAGGGCATTAGGACAGGAGTTTGCGTTGATCTTCACTTCGTTACCGGTTGGGAGATGCGTTGTCTGCCACTCGATAACATCGATAATCTTGATTATTCCGCCGGCTGGGTAGAGGGGCAGCCTTCCTTTTACCGCGCAAAGTTTGATATATCTGAGCCGGCTGATACCTTTATCGACACTACGGGTTTTGGAAAGGGTGTGGCATTCGTAAACGGAACGAATGTCGGACGTTTTTGGGATAAGGGTCCCATCATGACGCTCTATGTTCCGCACGGTTTATTGCACCCTGGTACCAATGAGCTCGTTATGTTCGAAACAGAGGGCGTGTATGATGCGAAAATCTCCCTTCGCTCTGAGCCCGTTATCCGTACACTTGAACAAGAAGGAGTTGAGTAGAAATGATTGTAGGCGCACGAATCGACTTTCGCTTGATTCACGGACAGGTGGCAAACCTCTGGTCTAACGCCCGTCAGGTAAGCCGCTTCATGGTAGTTGACGACGAGGTATCGCAAGATGCTACCCAAAAGCAGGTTCTTCGCATGGCTTGCCCGGCAACTGTGAAGTTGTCCGTGCTTCCTGTCGACAAGGCCGCTGCCAACATCACTGCTGGCAAATATGATGCGCAACGTCTCTTTATTGTTGCGAAAAAGCCTGAGGTCTACGTTCGACTTTTGGAACAAGGTGTTAAGCTTGAGCAGCTCATCGTCGGTAATATGACGACAATGGAGCCGGTCAAGAAGCTGTCTCGCAACATTAGTTGCGACCAGGGGGACCTTGATGCATTTGCCAAACTCAAGGCCGATAATCTTCCTATTGTCATTCAGCTGACGCCGCAGGATAACCCAGAGGCTTTCACGCTCTAGTCGAATTAACGCTAGGCCGTGAAGGGGGATGCGCGGTTTATATAAGCGTATTGGTATTGTAGAAACTGTTACACCTTAAATAAGGAGTTAACCATGATTGCTTGGTGGCAGATTCTTCTGTTAACCCTGTATGCGGGTTATCAGATTCTGGATGAGCTGAACTGGTACACCTGTGCCGGCTCAGCCGTCTTCTCTGGTATGATTACCGGTTTGATTATGGGTGACCTACAGACTGGCCTGTTTATCGGCGGCAGCATGCAGCTCACCGTCCTGGGCGTTGGCACCTTTGGCGGCGCCTCTCGTATCGATGCCAACTCTGGCACTCTGGTCGCCACTGCCTTTGCCGTGGGCGCGGGCATGAATCCCGAGACGGCTCTTGCCGCCATCGGCGTACCTGTCGCTGCCATTCTCGTTTACACCGATATCGCCGGTCGTTTCGCCAACACGTTCTTCGGTCACATGTGCGATGCCGATATCGAGAAGATGAACTGGGGCGCCTACAACGTACACTACTTGCTCGGTGCAGTTTCCTGGATGTTGTCCCGCATGATTCCGGTCTTCCTGGCTCTCGCATTTGGCCAGGGCTTGGTCGAGGGCATCACCACCGCCCTTAACGGCGACTTGAAGTGGCTGGGTGACGGTCTGTCTGTTGCTGGCGGTGCCTTGCCCGCCGTTGGCTTCGCCATCCTGCTCCGTTACCTGCCAGTCAAAAAGCACGTCGCCTACCTGCTGCTCGGCTTTGTAATCGCCGCCCTGTTTGGTACGGCCTTCACGAGCATCATTAACCTCAACACCAACATCGTCGCTGTGAACGCCGCGCTTGGTAAGGGCGCCGTGGATATGGTCGGTATGTTCAATAACATGTCGATGCTGGCGATCGCTATTATTGGCTTTGCTCTGTCTTTGCTGTACTACAAGAACAACCAGCGTCCCGTCGCTGCTGCTGGCGCTGCGGAGGGAGACGACGACGATGAGCTCTAATGAGAAACTCGCCAATGGCACCACTGGCTACAAGATTACCAAGGACGACCTTGCGCAGATCAACCGTCGTAACCTGCTTGGTTTCCAGGATGGTTGGAACTACGAGCGCATGCAACACTCTGGTTATCTCTGGATTATCCTGCCCACACTGCGTAAGCTGTACGGCGACGGCACGCCGGAGCTAAAGGAAGCCTGCCGCGCCCAGTGCGCACCGTTCTTCAACACCTCAAACTTCCTCAACACGATCATCACCGGTATCGATTTGGCGATCGAGGAAGAGGAGGGCATTGAGGGCCTCGATGCTGTTGCCGGTCTCAAGACTGGTCTCATGGGACCGCTGGCTTCCATCGGCGATTCCATCTTCGGTTCGCTGCTCCCGACCATTTTCGGCGCCCTGGCTGCCAATATGGCCATGAACGGCAACCCCTTGGGTATCTTCATCTGGGTCGCCGTTAACATTCTTGTTGACTGGTTCCGCTGCAAGCAGACCCACATGGCCTATGAGCAGGGTATGAAGCTCGTCACCACCATGAGCGATCGCCTGAACGCGTTGACCGACGCGGCCTCCGTAATGGGTGTCTTTATGGTCGGTGCTCTGGTCGCAACCAATGTCGGTATCGTTATTGCAGCGAAGCCTGTTATCGGCGGCGTTACCGTTGACTTGCAGAACATCTGCAATATGATTTGCCCCAAGCTGGTTCCTGCCGCACTCGTCGGCTTCGTATACTGGCTCCTCGGAAAGAAGGGCATGACCTCGACGAAGGCCATCTTTATCGTCTTGGTTCTGTCCATTGCCTTGGGTGCATTCGGTATCATTTGCAAGGGCTAAGTACCTAATATTGTCACGGCATTTGAGCCTCAATTGAGACGTGGCGCACACCTCCAAGGCGACTTTATCGCCATATCCCCTGGAGTGTGCGCCTCTTTTGTTTTGTTGGGCACCGCTGTTCATAGGCGGTTATGCAGTCATCGTGTTCGATTAATTCCTTAAGGCTGCCTTGAAGGGAATATAGTGCAATGCCATTTTGGATCGTCCTGTTCATTTGTGTTGTCGTGGCTTATTTCGCTGTGACCGAAGGAGCGAAAAAATACTTCGATATGAAATTGCAGGTATTGTTTAACTTGGGCTTATACCAAGATTGCATAGACCTGCTCGATCGCAAACTTGCGCGTATAGTAATGTCTACGTATAAGCAGTATTACCTGCGTTTCACGATCTATGAAGCTGCTGATATGGACGCATATGCAGATCGAATGCTGGACCACTTGCTGGAGATGTCGTGCAGCGATAAACAACGTCGACAGCTTGCGGTTCGCGCCTTTAATTTCTATATCAAGACGGGTGACCGGAAGCGGGCGGCGTCCATGTTGGAAGAGATGCGCCCCATCGTGTCGAAGGGCATTTTGGCGGACAGTCAATTGACCTACGACATAGTCTTTCGTCGTCGGCATGATAAGATCGATGAGATGGAAGCTATGCTGGATACGAACGACCTTGGGTTACGCGGAAAGCTCTATCTGCTGCTTTCATATCAATATGAGAGCAGCGGGAACAAGGGCGAAGCACTTAGATATCGCAACCTTGAAAAGCAGCTTAGAGACGCTCACAGACCTCCCACGATAAAACAAAATACTCACTAAACTTTAATGATGCAGTGGTCGTAGGAGCCCTTTTGAGGGGTTCTTTGGCTAGAGAAAGCGAACGGTAGAAAGGTAGATAGAATGATTGGATTTGTGCTAACTGGTCACGGTCAGTTTGCAACTGGTTTGAAAAGCGCTGTGGATATGGTTGCCGGCGAACAGCCTAATTTCGAGGTAGTTCCTTTTGCGGGCTCGGAGGCGGTTACTTTTGGTGATGATTTGCGAACCTGCATTGCCGAGATGCGTCAAGCTTGTGATGGCGTATTGGTGTTTGTTGATTTGCTTGGCGGTACTCCGTTCAATCAAGCTATCCCAATGACGACTGAGCTCGATAACGTGACCGTTGTCACCGGAACAAATCTGCCTATGTTGGTGGAGCTCGTTATGACGCGTGCGTTTGGAGATCCAACGCTTGATGAACTTGCCGAACGCGCACGGGTTGTTGGTCGTGAGGGAGTCGATCTCAAGAAACTCGAGATTGCTGACGTTGATGAAGACGATGAGATGTAGTGTCGCTATTAGCCCATTTATGGGACATGTTGATGCATTACCTGAAGGCTGAAGTATTGGTCAATTGCTAATTACGTGGAGAATATCATGACGTGCAAGAGGCACAGGCAACCGCTATACGATCAGCTCGTAGATATTCTGATCGAGAAAATTGATCATGAATATCAGCCAGGTGATTTGATTCCGTCCGAACGTGAACTTGCCGAACGTTACGGGCTATCGCGATCGACTGTCCGACTTGCAATTCAGGAACTTGAGTATCTTGGTCGGATTGTGCGAAAACAAGGTCGCGGTACGTTTGTTGCCGATCGACTAGCCCAAGCAACAAATCTTACCCAATCGTACAGTTTTACTGAACAGATGAAAGCGATGGGCCGGCTGCCAGAAACAACCATCTTAGAGTTCTGTGAAGTGGAAGCAGATAAAACGCTCTCGATGCAAATGGGGATTCGTTTGGGTGAAAAGGTATTAAAGCTCAAACGTTTACGGATGGCAGATGGTATACCTATGATGGTTGAGCGTAGCTATCTTCCAGCAAGGCTCTTTATTTCTCTCAAGCGTCCTTTACTCGAACAAAAGCCCCTTTACGATGTCATTGAGCGGGATTATCAGCAGAAAATTCGAGTAGCGGATGAGGAGTTCTCTGCGGGTATAGCACGTCCATGTGATGCTCGGCTTCTAGGTATTGGTGAAGGTGCGCCAGTTCTGGACATAGTCCGAACTACTCACAACACCCAAAATGATGTTGTCGAGTTCACGCTTTCGGTGGCTCGTGCGGACAAGTTTAAGTACAGGATTTCTCATTATCGAGATACTCTGTGATCGGATACGAGTGCTATCGAAAGAAAAACAGCCTATGACTACTACCCGATTTAACTTTTCAGATTAAGTCTTTATAGATCAGACAATTTAGTAAAGAAAGAGGTATTAGAAATGTTCGAGAAGAGTGTCGAGGAGCTCACCAAGCTCGGCGCCCAGATCACCACGGCCGAGATTGCCCAGCAGCCCGAGCTTTGGCGTGATACGCTCAACATCTATCGTGAGAACAAGGAGGCCATCGAGGCCTTCCTGGCCGAGGCTCGCGCTATGGGCGAGGGCCGTCTGTCCGTTGTCTTCACCGGTGCCGGTACGTCCGACTACGTTGGCGATACCTGCGCCCCGTACCTGCGTCACGCTGGCAACACTGATCTCTACGACTTTAAGCCCATCGCCACGACCGACATCGTGAGCGCCCCGCGCGACTTCCTGCGCGCCGAGGATCCCACGCTCGTGGTTTCCTTTGCCCGCTCCGGCAACAGCCCCGAGAGCCTTGCCGCCGTTGCCGTTGCCAAGGAGCTCGTCCACAACGTCAAGTTCCTCAACATCACCTGCGCTCCCGAGGGCAAGCTCGCCGTCGAGTCTGCCGATGATCCCAACGCGCTGACGCTGCTCATTCCGCGCGCCAACGACAAGGGCTTCGCCATGACCGGTTCTTATTCCTGCATGACCCTGCTCTCCACCCTTATTTTCGACACTGCCTCTGACGAGCAGAAGGCCGAGTGGGTCGAGACCATCGCCAAGATGGGCGAGGAGGTCATCTCCCGTGAGCCCGAGATTGCCGATTACCTGGCTGGCGACTTCAACCGTGTGACCTACCTGGGCTCCGGCTCCTTCGGTGGCCTTGCCCAGGAGAGCCAGCTCAAGATCCTCGAGCTCGCTCACGGTCTGGTCGCTACTTCCTACGACACCTCCATGGGCTATCGTCACGGACCTAAGTCCTTCGTCGACGATAAGACACTCGTCTTCGTGTTCGTCAACAACGACGCCTACACCCGTCAGTACGACATCGACATCCTCAACGAGATTGGTGGCGACGAGATCGCTCAGCACACCATCGCCGTTCAGCAGGAAGGTGCCACCGTCTACGAGGGCGAGTCCTTCACCTTTAAGGGCTACGAGGCGCTTCCCGAGGGCTACCTTGCTCTGCCGTTCGTGATGTTTGCCCAGGCTATCAGCCTGCTCAACTCCGTGCGCGTGGGCAACACGCCCGATACGCCGAGCCCCACCGGCACGGTCAACCGCGTGGTTAAGGGCGTGACGATCCACCCCTTCACCGCTTAATCGCGTCCCACTGTAAGGGCGCCCGTCCGCTCATAACGGCGGGCGGGCGCTTTTTGTTTTACGTGAGCTGGGTATAAGCATCACCACGGTCAACTGCTTTAGAAGCGAGGAGTGCATATGAGCGCGTACGCAATTAAGGCTGACAAGTTCTTCTTGCCGGCAGGCCCGCAACTGGGCGGCTATCTTATGGTCGAAGATGGCGTTTTTGGCGCCTGGCAGGCCGACGGGCCCTCTTGCGAGATTAAGGACTACACGGGATCGTGGATCGCACCGGGTATGGTCGATACTCACATCCATGGCTTCTATAACCACTCAACTACCGATAACGATCCCGAGGGCATCGATATCAGCTCGACCGAGCTCGCCCGTCGCGGTACCACCAGCTGGCTGCCCACGACGTTCACCGATGGCGTCGAGCAGATCAAGGACGCCTGCGCCGCTATCGCTCAGGCGGACGAGGGTCGCGGCCCCGACTTCTGCGGTGCTCGCATTCAGGGCATCTACCTGGAGGGCCCCTTCTTTACCATGAAGCACGTGGGCGCGCAGAACCCCGCTTACCTGATCGATCCCTCCGAGGAGGTCTTCGATCAGTGGCAGGAGGCTGCGGGTGGTCGCATCGTTAAGAGCGCCATGGCGGCCGAGCGCGACGGTGCCGCTGCTTATGCGGCTGCTCTGAACGCCAAGGGTGTGGTGACCAGCATCGGTCACTCCGACGCCACCTACGATGAGTGCATCGCCGCCATCAACGCCGGCGCCAGCTGCTTTACGCATACCTATAACGGCCAGCGCGGCCTGCATCACCGTGAGCCCGGTGTCGTGGGCGCCGCCATGTCCACGCCCGAGACCTACGCCGAGATCATCTGCGACGGCAAGCACGTAAACCCTGCCGCCATCAAGGCGCTGCTGCAGGCCAAGGGCTGGCAGCACACGGTGCTCATTACCGACTGCCTTGGCTGCGGCGGCATGCCCGAGGGCAGCTACACCAGCGGCGGCATGGACGTCATCATGAAGGACAACCTGTGCTGGCTCGCCGACGGCAAGAGCATTGCCGGCTCGGTGCTCACGCTTGCCCAGGGTGTTAAGAACATTGTCGACTGGGGCATTGCCAGCGCCGATATCGCCATTCGCATGGCAACTGAGGTGCCGGCTCGCTCTGCGCACATCGAGGATAAGTGCGGCAGCATCATGCCGGGTCGCGACGCCGACTTTGTCGTGTTCGACCATGAGCTCACTCTCGTCGAGACGTACGTTGGCGGCCAGAGCGTCGGCAACGCCTTTACCGAGTAACGATAGAAAAAGACGGCGGGCCCGAATCTGCTCGGACCCGCCGTATGGGTTAAACGCTCAAAAGTACCTTCACAGTTACAGCTTGTTAGCGATCTTCTTTGCCGTGCGCTTAACGCCGGCCACCAGGCCTCCTGCAGGATGCTCCTTCTCGTATGCTAGGCGCTTCTCGCGCTTGGCGTACTCTTCGACGATGATGTCGCCATACTCGTCTTCGATCTTGTCGAAGAAGTCGACGGCGCCCTTAATTTCCTCAGCGGTCGGGTGTCCCTTTTGGACACCGCCGGTGAGTTTGAACGGCCCCCACGTATCAAAGCCGGGGCAGCCGTAGGCACCCATAAAGATGGCCCGCCTCATGCGGCAGATATCATCGATATCCTTGCCGTACCACTTGTTTTTGCCACCGCAGGTCATAAGGCCAAACACCTTGTCCTGCGGCTGCAGCACGTTAGTGAGCACATGCGCCATGTCCTTGTCGATCTCGGAGTAATAGATGCCCGTGGCAACACCGATTAGATGATATTCGTGCAGGTCGGAATACTCGTTTTTGCCGAGCGTCTTGACGTCGAGGGTATCGATCTCGGGGTGCGCCTCAACGACGGCGTCCACGAGCTTTTTCGTATTGCCGTGATGGCGCGAGGCGTAGAGGATGATGGTTCGCATAAGAAGGCCTTTCAGCTGTAATTGCATCAATGTCTGTATGGTGCCCCGTTGCATGGCTGGGATACCGGGCACATCGATGAGCGTGCGGGTTTTGTCCCTTGGTCAGGGCCGAGACGGGTACTTGCGAGCAAAAAGCAGTTGTTCGAAAGGATGGGCAATGGAATACGCTCTTTCCAACGATTCGATTTCTATTAAGGTTTCCACGGCTGGCGGCTCGTTTACCTCGATTGAGGCTGACGGACGCGAGTATTTGTGGCAGGGTGATCCCGCGGTGTGGTCCGGCCAGGCGCCGGTCTGCTTTCCGATTTGCGGAGGCCTGCGCGATGGTAGCGCCATGACGTTTGCCGGGCATCATGTGAAGCTCGCCCGCCACGGCTTTGCGCGCAAGCAGGAGTGGAAGCTGTTGAGCCAAAACGCAAACGAGCTGGCGATGTGCCTGGCATCTGAGGATAACGCTGCATTGCTGAGCGCTTATCCATATCCGTTTAAGCTCGTCGCCCGCTATACGCTCGAGGACGCTGCCGTGCGTGTCTCCTATGAAGTGACCAACGAGGGCGCCGAGGACATGCCGTTCTTTATCGGTGGACACCCCGGCTTTAGGTGCCCGCTCGACGAGGGCGAGGCCTATACGGACTACGAGTTGCGCTTCGAGAAAGACGAGGCAGCGGAGCTTTGCACCGCCGTACCCTCGACCGGATTGATTGATGTAGCTAACCGCTCCAAGAACCCCATGGTGGGAAAGACGCTGCCCCTATCGCACGAGCTCTTCGATTTCGCGGAGACCATCTTTGACGTGCTCGAGAGCCGTCAGGTCACGCTTTCCAAGAAGGGCGAGGACAAGGGCGTTCGCTTGAGCTTTGAGGGTTTCCCGTATCTCATTGTGTGGAGTAAGCCCGAGGGCGATTTTGTGGCAGTTGAACCCTGGGGCGGTCTTTCGACCTGTTCCGATGAGGATGACGTGCTTGAGCATAAGCGCGGCTGCCTTATCGCCAAGCCCAAAGAAACCATCGTGCGCTCGTTCACAATCGAGATTCTGTAGTCGCATGTAGCCAATTCGTTTTGCAAGGCATAAGGAGCCTGCGAGATAAGGAGCTAAAAATGATCCTCACCGTTACGATGAACCCGTCTGTCGATACGCGCTATCAGCTCGATGAGCTCATTATCGACGACGTCAACCGTGTGACGCCCGAAAAGACCGCCGGCGGCAAGGGCCTCAACGTGGCCCGTGTACTGGGTCAGCTGGGCGACGACGTTGTGGCAACCGGTCTGCTCGGCGGCCACATGGGCGCCTACATGGCCGAGCTCATGGACGCCAACGGTATTAACAACGACTTTGTGCCCATCAAGGGCGAGACCCGTATTTGCCTCAACATCCTCCACGCCGGCAACCAGACCGAGCTGCTCGAGAGCGGCCCGACAATTGCCCCCGAGGAGCTCGATGCCTTTACCGCCAAGTTTACCGAGCTTGCGGGCAAGGCCGACGTCGTCACTATTTCGGGGTCGCTGCCCCGCGGTGTCGAGGCAGACTACTATGCCAAGATCACGGGCATTGCCGAGAACGCCGGCGCCAAGGTGCTGCTCGATACCTCGGGTGCTTCGCTCGAGGCCGCGCTCAAGTCCGAGGTCAAGCCTGAGCTGGTTAAGCCTAACCTGACCGAAATTAACGGCCTTCTGGGCACGAGCTTTACCACCGACGATGTGGACGAGCTCCGTTCCGCGCTCGCCTCTGACGCCCGCTTCTCCGATATCCCCTGGGTCGTCGTGTCCATGGGCGCTGCCGGCTCCGTGGGCTTCCACAATGGCCGTGCGTTCCGCGCCAAGACCCCCGATATCCCCGCCGTTAACGCTACGGGCTCTGGCGATTCGACCATTGCCGGCTTCGCACATGCGATTGCTGCCGGAGCCGATGACGAGACGGTGCTGCGTACCGCCAACACCTGCGGCAAGCTCAATGCCATGGATCCCATGACTGGCCACTTGGTCATGGATCGTTGGGACGAGGTTTACAACGGCGTTGTCGTGACCGAGCTGTAGGAGCTTGTGCTGCGGCCCCGGCATCGGTTGCTAGCTCATGTCGACGACAAGTGCAGCAGCATTATGCCGGGGCGCGACGCCGACACTGTCGTGTTCAATCCCGACCTTACCCTGGTCGAGACGCATGTGGGTGGCAACAGCGTCGGTAACGCGTTTGCCGAGTAGCCGCCAAAGAAACGATCCGAGAGGGGATTTAGATGATTTACGGTGCATTAGGCGATATCGAGGAGTACCGCGGAATGCTCAAGGGCCTCGACGTGCTGATCGACTGGCTCGAGGAGAACGACCCGGCGGAGCTCGAGGTCGGCAGCCATCCGATTCTGGGAGACAAGGTCTTTGCGAACGTCATGGCTCCCACGACGCGTCCCGAGGCCGAGGCTCACTATGAGACGCATCAGCGCTATCACGACCTGCAGATCGACGTCGAGGGTCGCGAGGCCTTTAAGGTTGCCACGGGCAGCCTGACGCTGGTCCAGGAGTTTGACGAGAAGGACGACTACGATCTGGTCGATTCCGACGCTTCGATCGCCGGCGATCTTGCCGACGACAAGTTTGCACTGTTCGTTGCCGGCGAACCTCACATGCCCACGCTCGAGTTCCCGGGCGATGGCGCACAGCCGGTCAAGAAGATCTGCTTTAAGCTGCTTGTCGACGCCTACTGGGAGGAGTAGCGAACTGCTCGGCTGAGCTGTTCGTCTGATGGCGTGATTCCCCTAGGGGAATCACGCTACAACCCCGCCAAGCGTGTTTCCCCAAGGGGAATCACGTTTGGTGGGGTTTTCTGTTTTTGAGTAGGAAGCGGTCGACGCAGCGATGCGTGGGTTGGCGCAAGCGCACTCAAATCGGCAACAAAAAAGCCGCCCGAAGGCGGCTATCTTGTGCAATGGAGCCAGCGACCGGGCTCGAACCGGTGACCCCCGCTTTACGAGAGCGGTGCTCTACCAACTGAGCTACGCTGGCGGCCATGTGGTGACGCAACTGGGACGTCAACGGCTGTCTATGATACGGGACATCGCACATCGGCGCAAGTGCTCTGACGGCTTTTCTCACTTTAAATGCACTAATATTGGAGACGTGATGTCTGCGGCGTCCATTTGGCGCTTGACCTGCTATTGAGCTGGTGGTCGACGTCCCGCTCATATGGGTCTCAAACAGAATGGGGCAGCCATGGCTCAACCCAAGATCCTTCTCACGCGTATCGATGACCGTTTCATTTACGGGCAAGACGTTGAGCTGTGGAACGAAGCCGTGGGCTCCAACCTTGTTTTAATCGTCAACGATGAGATCGCGGCGGACGCTCGCAAGTGGGCCCCTATGAGGGTGGCCACGCCCGATGGCGTCTGGACACGGTTCTTCTCGGTGCAAAAGACCATCGACATTATCCACACCGCGACGTCGCGCCAATGGATTCTGATCATGGTGGCCTCGCCCTCCGATGCGCTCGCGCTGGTTAAGGGCGGTGTGCCAATAAGCAAGATCAGCATCGGCCATATGCAGGCGGGGGAGAGCAAGCGCTCTGCAACGACTGCCGTTGCCGTAGACGATACGGACATCGCCGCCTTCAAAGAGTTGCAAAAGCTTGGCGTAGAGCTAGAAATCCGCTATCTCCCCAGTTCCGCCCCCGACCCCATCGGCAATCTGTTCAACTGATCCCTTGGGGACGGAGGAAAACGGATCATTTTGCCCTTGCGAGGGACGCGCGCGATGCCGTCTGTCAAAAACTATGCCCATTTACTACGTTTGATCGGCTATCGCCGAACATGTCGAATTTGAGAAAAACAAAACCGACGCTCCTATAAGTTGTCAAGAGGCAGTTTGCGGGAGCGTTCTCTCCAATTCGCACAGGAGCTCGTAATACCTCCTCTCCAGTTTCGTCGACCGCCGTTTCCCCCGTTCCAAGTGCCCG
>NZ_JBBNLO010000069.1:0-638 GCF_040092405.1 Collinsella sp. CLA-ER-H2 | reverse complement strand
GCACGCTGCATGGCTTAGTCGACGCTTGCCTGGCAAGCTAATATCCGCGGGCTCCTGCGGGTGCGCTTCCGGCGGTCAGCCCGGTATGTCCGCGCACCCCACCGCATTTCGATTCTCCGTCCGGCGCGATCGTGCGAATCCAGTCTTTTGTCGGGCGCGGCCCGGGGGCTGCCCATAAAAAAGGTCGTGAACTCGCGCCGGCGATGCGTCGAGGCGCGGGCCCTCCCGGCGGGAGTCGGTTGTCGCCGCCCGCTAGAGGACGGTCCCCTCGGACCTGCACCCTATCTCCCAGACCCAGCAGGCGAGCTCGCGCGCCACGGCGGCGTTGGCCCTGCAGGCCGGCTTGCCGGCGTCCGCGAGCGCCTTGCGGCGGCGGTGGAGCCTGGCGGTGCAGTCGTCCGCCCTCGAGCGTATCGCCGGGGGCACGTCGGTGCCGGGGGCCGGGGCCTTGGGCCTCGGGGAGCACGTGGAGTAGTGCCATGCGGACTCTATGAGCGCCGTGCGCGCGAGCGCGTTGCCGGCCTTGGTTATCCCGCCGCGCCGCTCGGACTCGCCGCTCGAGTGCTCCGACGGGGTCAGCCCGCACCAGCTCGCGAAGGCCGGCGCCGAGCGGAACCTGCTGAAGGACCCGGCCTCCG
>NZ_JBBNLO010000068.1:0-675 GCF_040092405.1 Collinsella sp. CLA-ER-H2 | reverse complement strand
ATCAAAACCACCCCTAAAAGGGGTGGTTTGCTCTTAGGGTATAACCCTTGGATTTCCGGCACGCGTCTAAAGGCGCCGGCCCTCACGGGGTTCGGGCCGCACTGCAGGTTGACCCGTGACGGGCCGGTCAAACCGGCGCTATTTGCGCCCCGGCCCCCTATCGAAGGGGTCCTCGTACTCCTTGACGCTCAGCCGGTCGATCGCGATGTCGGCCTTCTCCTGCTCCCGGATGTACTTCGCGATGGTGGCCTCGTTCAGGCCGACGGTGGACACGTAGTAGCCCTCGGCCCAGAACTTCCTGTTGCCGAACTTGTACTTCATGTTCGCGTGCCTGTCGAATACCATCAGCGAGCTCTTCCCCTTCAGGTAGCCCATCACGCTCGACACGCTGTACTTCGGCGGTATCGCCAGCAGCATGTGGACGTGGTCGGGCATCAGGTGCCCCTCGATGATCTCTATCCCCTTGTACTGGCAGAGCTTCCTGAAGATCTCCCCAAGGTCGGACCTTATTTGGTTGTAGATGACTTTGCGCCTATACTTCGGCGTGAACACGACGTGGTACTTGCACATCCACTTCGTGTGCGACAGGCTGTAGGCCTTCTGGGCCATACGCCACCACCGCCCTCTCGACTCGGATTCCTTGCGGCCTGAACAATCGCAAGTGTCCGGCGAGGG
>NZ_JBBNLO010000067.1:0-691 GCF_040092405.1 Collinsella sp. CLA-ER-H2 | reverse complement strand
TTCTCAAGGTGCACGCCCCGCGGCTGATCCGGTTCCACCGGGCCGCGCGGCAAGGAGATATATTGCCAGACCGGAGGGCCCCCGGGGGCGGGAATCTGGCACTCCATATTTTGTTCACAAATGAATAAACTGGGCTCCGAGATGCTCAGAGTCACACATATGGTCATAAACCTTGGACAGACCGTATGACCTCGGGATTCTTGCTGTCCACTGTAGACATAGTATCTTTATACCCTCGTCGGTCTCCGCTAGTAAGCCCGTCATAAATTGAAGGACAACGTTAACAAACCTATAAAACGCCTGCGGGGGCTCTATCACTAATTAGATAGAGCCCCCGCAGGCGGAGTGAATTTGATTGAAACAATGCCCCTTAATTGATTTACTGGAAATAAGGAGCAAAAGATCCGTCCGGATAAACGTGGCGACAGAACCCTGGAGCCAACTGAGCGCCACCAGAAAGTGACATAAGCAAGAAGATCGGCTCTACCTCACCGCGGACGACAACGATGCCCTCGACTAAAGTCAATCCAAGCACTCTTAAAACAGATAGGGCAAATATCAGCTTATACAACGAAAAAAGGGGGAGGCCGCGAGGCCTCCCCCTTCTCAGTTCAAGCGTACGGCTCGGTGCCGTCCACCGGTCAGCGGCGCCCTGGCCTCCCACGGGCTGACCCCGCAGTACTCTCGGCGC
>NZ_JBBNLO010000066.1:0-915 GCF_040092405.1 Collinsella sp. CLA-ER-H2 | reverse complement strand
TGGAGTGGGTATGATGAATTGGACACCTAGTTAAGAGCGAAAGGTGTTCAAGATGACCCAAAGAAGAAAGCGATACGACAGGCAGTTCAAGGTCTCGGCGGCAAAGGTGGTCCTGTCCGGGGAAATGACGGTCAAAGGCCTATCGGAGGAACTCGGCATAAAGGATTCGACGCTGAGAAGATGGGCCCGCGAATACGAGGAGATGGGAGACGGCGCGTTCCCCGGAAACGGCTCCCCGAAGATCAACAAGGACTACGAGATCGTGAAGCTCAAGAAGAAGGTCGAGGAGCTCGAGCGCGAGAACGAGATACTAAAAAATTTCCGGGCCTTCTTGAGTCAAGACCATGCGTGAGGTTCGAGTTCCTCAAAGAGCATAGGGGCGAGATCGGCCCCATCAAGAAGGCATGCGGGCTGATGAAAGTCTCGAAATCCGGTTTCTACGAGTATCTCGGCCGGAAGAAGTCCGACGCCCAGATAGAGCGGGAGGCGATCGAAGGTTTCGTCGTCGAGGCCTTCGAGCGGCATAAGGGCCGTTACGGCTACCGGCGCATCAACCGCGAACTGCGAAAAAGCGGCATCGTCGTGAGCGAGAAGCGCGTGCTCCGCATCATGCAGAAGCTCGGACTTGCCGGAAAGGGCGCGACCCGAAAACACCGCATCCAGAAGAAGGTCGAGCCGGGAGACCCTCGGTTGAACCTGGTAGAGCGCGCTTTCACCGTGGGCGAGCGCAACAGGCTTTGGGTGGGCGACATCACCTACATACCCACAAGAGAAGGGTGGCTCTATCTCGCAGCCGTGATAGACGCCTTCTCCCGCAAGGTCGTGGGCTGGTCGATGTCCGAGCGCATCACCGAGAAGGTCGCGATCGACGCGATGGAGCAGGCGGTCGGCAGGGAGGGTCCGCCAGATGACGGC
>NZ_JBBNLO010000065.1:0-946 GCF_040092405.1 Collinsella sp. CLA-ER-H2 | reverse complement strand
CTGCGCCCCGAAACTTGGACTGAATAAATAGCGACTACGCCGCAAGGGCCCGGTTCCGGAACTCCTCCGGCGTCAGGCCCTTCAATCTTACCTGCCTGCGCCGCGTGTTCCAATGGGCTATGTACCCCTCCAGGTCGCGCTTGAAGTCCCCGAAGCTGCCCCACTCCCTGCCGCGGTAGAACTCGTCCTTCACGTGGCCGAAGAGCTGCTCGGTGGCGGCGTTGTCGATGCAGTTCCCCTTGCGCGACATGCTCTGGGTGATGCCCGCCCCCTCCAGCCTGGAGGTGTAGGACTCGTGCTGGTACTGCCAGCCCATGTCCGAATGCATGGTCGGCGCCGCCCCGTCGGGCAGGGCCTCGAGGAGCCGGTCGAGCATCCTGTGCTGCTGGGCGAGGTCCGGCGAGGTCGATATGTCGCTCGCCACGATCTCCTTCGTGCAGAAGTCGAGCACCGGGGCCCAGTAGGCCTTGGCGCCGGCCACCTTGAACTCGGTGACGTCGGTGCCGAGCTTCTGCCACGGCCCCTCGGCGCCGAAGTCCCTCGCGATGACGTTCTCGAACGTGCTCCCCACGAGCCCCCTGTAGGAGCTGTACCGGCGGCGGGAGCCCCGGCGGCGTATCCCGCACCGGATGCCCATCTCGCGCATCATCTTGAGCACGGTCTTGTCGGCCACGACCGCGCCCAGCTCGGCGCGCAGGCACATGGCTATCTGCCGGTGCCCGCAGCCGTTGGCGGTGCGCGAGAATATCTCGGCCGCGGCGTCGCGCAGCTCGGGCCGGGTCGGCCTCCGCGGGTGCGCCAGCGCGTAGTAGTAGGTCGACCTCCTGAGCCCCGAGCACTCCAGCAGGTGGCGCAGGGAGTGCCCCTCCGCGCGCAGCGCCCTCACCGCCTCGGCCGCCGCCCTGGTCAGAGCCCGTCCCGCTCGACCAGGGCGCGCAATTTTTTT
>NZ_JBBNLO010000064.1:0-1439 GCF_040092405.1 Collinsella sp. CLA-ER-H2 | reverse complement strand
CTAGTCATTGGGTGTTCCTATAGTTTTGTCAACCGTCGGGGCTACTCCCGGTAGGGCACCCGGTCGCGCATCACGGCGTATATCGCCCTGAGCCGCTTCCTCGCGACGGCCTTGAGCGCCCGCCCGTGCCCCATGCCCCGCGCCCTGCAGGCCCGGTAGTACTCGCCGTAGCGCCCCGAGGACCTCACCAGGCTGTTGCACGAGAAGATCAGCAGGGACTTGAGCCTCGCGTCGCCGCGCCTGGACGCCCTGACCGACCTCACCGACGTGCCGGAGCTCCTCACCCTCGGGGCTATGCCGCAGTACGAGGCCAGGTGGTCGTGGTCCGGGAACCTCCCGATGTCGACCGACACCGCGAGCTGCGCCGCGGTCCTCGGGCCGATGCCGGGCACGGTGAGCAGGCACGCGTAGGTCTCGTCGCCCTCGAGCAGCGCCGCCGTCTCGGCCTCGAGGGCCCCGGCCTCGTCGAGGGCCTCCGATATCCGGGCGGCCAGGAACCTGACCTGCCTGTTCTCGGCCTCGACGAGCGCCGGCGGGGGCGCGGTGGAGGCGGCCGCGGCCTCCCCGGCGGCCTCGGCCCGCGGGCCCTCGGCCCCGGAGCGGGCGATTCCCCACGCCCCGCCGAACCCGGCGAGCAGCTCCAGCCACCGCCGGTCCGACAGGTCGACCGCGGCCTCGAGGGCCGGGCAGGACTCGAGCAGCACCGCGCGCAGGCGGTTCTTGTCCCTGGTCGCGCAGGCGACGACGTGGTCGCGCTGCGAAGAGAGGGCGCGGGCGGCCTCGAGGGCCTCGCCGCGGCCCGGGACCCCCGACAGGGAGTCCGGCACGCCCAGGGCGGTCCGCGCGATCACCGCGGCGTCGCGCTCGTCGGTCTTGGCCTCGCCGGCGAACAGGCCCGCGGCGCGGCTGGCGGCGAGGCCGGGCAGGTAGGCGACCCCGAGCCCCGCGGCGCGGGCCCGCCTCACGGCGAGGGACCCTATGTTGCGGAACTGGTCGACGACGACGAGCGTGCCGGCGGGCGCGGAGGCGAACAGCGCGTCGAGCTCGGCCTCCCTGTTGCGGACGGGGGCGCTGTCCAGCACCTCCCCGTCGCGGTCGATCAGGCAGGCCCAGTGCGACGACTTGCCGACGTCCAGGCCGAGCACGGCCGCGGGTCTGGTGGATGGCGCTTTCACGGTGGTATCCTTCCGGTAGTCGTTCGACCGGATGGCCTCCCCCTCGGCACTCACATTACCAGCCGCGGCACCTGCCCGGCACTTTCCTATCAGCCGTCGGGGGCGGCGCGCCCCGCGCCGGCAGCACCCAACGGGCCCTCTCGGGGCAGGGACGTTCGGCCGTGCGCGGGCGCCCGGTCGGCGGCCCGTCCTGGGCGCGCCTCAATCGTAGCCCGAGACGGTCCCGGGCTGACAATTTCGACTGTAATGGACGTTCTTAAACGA
>NZ_JBBNLO010000063.1:0-1518 GCF_040092405.1 Collinsella sp. CLA-ER-H2 | reverse complement strand
TCTCTCCAATTCGCACAGGAGCTCGTAATACCTCCTCTCCAGTTTCGTCGACCGCCGTTTCCCCCGTTCCAAGTGCCCGAGTGTGGCTGCGGACAGGCCGAGCTCCGCGGCGGCTTTCTTCTGAGTCACCCGCATCGCCTTGCGCATCTTCGCGAGCTCGGGGCCTTCCGGCGCGGCGCCGTCGGGGTTCGGGTCCATGAGCACGTGGTACACCTCCCGCGCTATGTAGCGCTTCAGGCAGCGGACCGCCTCCCGCCGGGACTTCCCCTCGGAGGTCCGCCTCGCCACGTACCTCCTCGTCCTCTCGTCGTACGCCATGCGCTTGATCGCGATCTCGTAGAGCGCCCAGTTCGCCTGCCGGTTGCCGCCGCGGTTGAGCCTGTGCCGGTCCGTCTTCCCGCTCGACGCGGGGATCGGCGAGGCGCCGCACATCATCGAGAACGCCGCCTCGCCCTTCAGCCTGCCGGGGTTGTCGCCGGCGGCCACGACCAGGGCGGCGGCGGTCGTGGTGCCGCAGCCCTCGACGCCGAGCAGCGCGGGCGCGTTCGCCTCCAGCAGCGCGCGGATGCGCTCGTCGAGGGACTCGACCTGGCTGCGGGCCTCCTTCCAGACCGCCGCGACGGACCGCAGCGAGGCCAGCACGCTCTCCTCGAGCGCGTCGCCCGCCTTCCTCCCGCGCGCGAGCAGCGGCATGAGGTCCTTCGGCCGCTCGCGGCCCCTGAACCGCTCCCTCAGGGCGCTCGGGGCCGTCGTGAGCATCGACTTCGCGCAGGCCACGCAGGACGTGGACGTCGCGACGGCCAGCCTGCGCGCGACGTAGAGCTGGCGCACCGCCTCGACCCAGCCGTCCTGCGACTTCGGCACGGAGCAGCCCCTCCCGGACGCCGCCTTGCGCGCCGCGCGCTCGGCGTCCAGCGGGTCGCTCTTCCCCTCGCCGGGCCTCACCTTGTCCCTCTTGGGCCTGAGCACCTCGACGACGTTGTACCCGAGCTCCACGAGCCTCCTCGTCAGCCCGGCCCCGTACGATGCCGTGCCCTCGACGCCGACGACCATGCAGCTCCCCGGGTCGCCTATCGCCTCCGCCAGCCTGTCGTAGCCCTCGGGGTCGGCCCCGAAGCTCCCGCTCCAGATCTTCCTCCCGAGGCCGTCGAGCAGGCACAGGACATGCACGTCCTTGTGCGTGTCGACGCCCGCGATGACCGTTTCGCCTTCCATTTTCGCTCCCCTCGGTCTGCCGCCTGCTCCGCGCCCGGGTCTCCCAGACATTGCACTGACGGGAGCGCTACAATCCAATTGGCTTGTCCGATTGTCCGCGCTCATGCTCCTATTAGGTCATGGCAGGACTCCGGGACGCGGATGCCGGGACGAGACAGGTCGGATTTGAGGACGGCCGAAGAGGCGTCAGCAGGTCAGTGGGTCATCGTCCCGGCATTCAGCATCAGGGTAGCGCTGCGACGCGGAAATCGCGCGCCGTTGCCGCGCCCCGCAGTGCCCGCTTCCCCCGAGAACAATTATCAG
>NZ_JBBNLO010000062.1:0-1536 GCF_040092405.1 Collinsella sp. CLA-ER-H2 | reverse complement strand
TCGCTCATATGACCCAATCCGCTGTCAAGAGCCACAATGGCCCCGCCGACCGCTTGCAATCGGTCGGCGGGGCCTGCCGTTAACCCGTCCCGGTCCGCCCCCGGCATGTCATCGACGCCTTCGGCTCAGTCTCATATCCGCGGATACCGTTCTGTCGGCCCGCACTCCATTCCTTCGGCGGGGTTCCCCAAGTCTGTCGAGGCGCATGCGGAGGGCTCCGCGCGCACAGCGAAATAGGGGGTATCCCCGAAGGCCGCCCGGCTCGCCGGGACGGGGGCTATGTCTATTCCGCGCCCTCCCGGCACATCATGCCGAGGGCCCAAAGCCACCTCACGAGCTCGGCCGCGGTGGCCGCGTTGGCCTTCGCCGCGGGCATGCCGCGGGCGAGCATCTCCTCGCGCCGCCGCAGGAGCCGCTCGGACCCCTTCCTCCCGTGCATCCTTATCTCGAGGGGCACGCCCGTGTCCCTCGGCATGAGCTTCGGCTGGTGCCGTGCCGCGGCGTAGCACCATGAACCCTCAACGGCCAGCTTCCTCACGAGCGCGTTGCCCGCACCGCTGATGCCTCCGAGCCGCACGGAGTCGCCACTCGACCTCTGACTCGGCGCGAGGCCGAAATAGGCCGTGACCTGCCTTCCGGAACGGAACCTCGCGAAGTCGCCGACCTCGGCCGAGAAGGCTGCGGCCAGCGCGAAGGCGCAGCCCTTGATCGACTGGAGGGCGGCCACCTCCGCGGCGATCGGGCTGGCATCCACGGCGGCCCTGTACTCGGAGAGCAGGTCCGCCCGGGTCTCCGCCGCGGCCTCGACCTCGTTCCTCAGGGCGGCGAGCGTCCGAACCCCGCCATCGTCCTCCGGCCTGACCTTGTCGAGCCACCTCAGGAAGTCGTAGGTCCAGTACTTCCTCGGGTTGCCGGCGGGCGTGGTGCCGCCGTAGGCGAGCCCCCGCTTTGCGAGGAAGGCGAGCAGCCGCTGCTTGGCGGTCGCCAGGCGCGCGGTCGCCCCGTCGTAGGCGCCGGCGAGGTCCCTGATGCCTTCGACCTCGGGGGAGGGGACCCATACGGGGGAGATGTCGTGGGCGAGTATCGCCTTGGCCATCCTGGCGGCGTCGTTCCTGTCGTTCTTGGAGGCCGAGTCGGCGGCCGACCTGGGGATCTTCGAGACCGCGGCGACGACGCACTCGACGCCGAGCCCGGCGAGCTCCCTTTGCGGGGCGAAGCCGAGGTAGCCGCTCTCGTAGGCCGCGAGCGACGGCCCGGGGAACCCATCCATCCACCCGGCGATCTCGCCCCAGGGGTTGCCGGGGAACCTCCTCGTCACGGCCTCGCCGGTGTCCGCGTCGAGGGCGCAGACGGTGGTCGACCTCAGGTGGACGTCCATCCCGAACGCGGTAGAATACTTTGGCATGGGAGCCTCCCAACCTCGTTGCGGCGCGGCTGCGCCTATGGCACTTCAACATCATTGTCGCAGCCCCGACCCGCGGTCACGAGCGGGGGCTCCTATCTTTTCAGTGCCCTCGGATTGGGTCATAGTGTCTG
>NZ_JBBNLO010000061.1:0-1601 GCF_040092405.1 Collinsella sp. CLA-ER-H2 | reverse complement strand
CCGCACTGATATTTTCTGTATTGAAGACGTCGATGATGCACCCGTATACCATTGACGTCGACACCATCAGATGCGGACCGCGCGGTGACCCCACATTCCGCTGGCGCCCACAGGGCTGCCCTCGTTTCCTGACATGTCCCGCGCGGGCCGCGGCGAGCCGAGACCGCCGCATGACCTAATAGGAGCATGGAGCGATACCGCGGACCCGAACAACCGCATTCTATCGCGCCCCGTCAGTGTGCCGTCTGCCCGGTCCAGGCGAGCACGGAAAGAACGGAGCGAGACATGCAAAACGAATCGACACCCGGCGCCCGCGGGCCGGTCTTCTGCGGGGTCGACACCCACGCCGACTCGCACTGGCGTGCGTCCTGGACTGGAGGGGCCGCAAGGTCCTGTCCCGCCAGTTCCCCGCCGACGCGGCGGGCTACGAGGCGCTCGCCGGGGCGATCGCGGCGGCCGGGGAGCCGGCCTGCGTCGCGATGGAGGGGACGTCGTCCTACGGGGCGGGCCTCACCAGGCACCTCGCGTCGCTGGGGATGCCCGTGCGCGAGGCGCTCTCCCCGGCGGGGATGCAGAGGAGGCGCCCGGGGCAGGGAAAGTGCGACGAGGCGGACGCGGAGAGGGCCGCCCGCGCGGCGATGTCCGGCTCAAGGCTCGGGACCCCCAAGAGCCAGGACGGGTGGGTCGACGGGGTGCGTTGCATGCTCGCGGCGCGCTCCGGGGCGGTGAAGGCGCGGACCTCGGCGATCAACACCGCGAGGTCGCTGCTCACCACCGCGCCGGAAGGGCTCAGGTCGAGGTTCCGCGGGATGGCGGGGCCGAGGCTGATGGAGGAGCTCCCCTCCGTGCGCGCCGAGGGCGCGCTGGGCGCCGCGCTCGGAGCGCTGGCGGACCTGTGGGCGGCGGCGCGCGACGCGGCGCTCGACATGGAGCGCGCGATCGAGGCGTCCCTGGAGGAGAACTGCCCCGCGCTGCTGGCGATGTACGGGTGCGGGCCCGTGAGCGCGGCCAAGCTCGCGGTCGCGGCCGGGGACAACCCGGGCAGGCTGCGCTCCGAGGCGTCGTTCGCGGCGATATGCGGCGCCTGCCCCATCCCCGCCTCGAGCGGCAAGACCGTGAGGCACAGGCTCAACAGGGGCGGCGACCGGCGGGCGAACAGCGCGCTGCACGAGATCGCGAGGCAGAGGGTCATGCGCGACCCCGAGACCGCCGAGTACGCCGAGAGGGCCAGGGGGCGGGGGAAGAGCGACAGGGAGGTCATGAGGTGCCTCAAGCGCTACGTGGCCAGGGAGGCGTACCGGGCGCTGATGCGCCCGCACGAGATCAGGAGGCCCGAGGACGCCTCGGGGCTCGTGGCGGCCAGGCGCGCGGCGAAGGTCAGCCAGGTGAGGGCGGCGTCCATACTGGGCACCAGCGAGAAGTACATCTCGATGCTGGAGAGGGGCCAAAGGGAGCTCAAGCCCATAAGGAGGGCCTACGAGGCATGGGTCGAGGCCGGACTTCCGCTCGATTGGGACAGGCAAGCCTTCGAGGCCGAGCGCAAAATGGATTCTAAAAAACACCTTGCCAAATAGGAGCGTCAGGACGCAAAGAGGCTCCGC
>NZ_JBBNLO010000060.1:0-1707 GCF_040092405.1 Collinsella sp. CLA-ER-H2 | reverse complement strand
ATCTTCATTCGGTCTGTCATTATCAATCTAACGATGCTTTGAGGAATGTAGGTGCTTCTAAATGTACTGTCGACTTCTTCTCAAACTAATCCTAAGAGACAAGGCCGTATGGATTTGTACGCTCGTTCTTGCCGCAGCCTTCTCCGTCCCCATTGCGTTCAATTCACCCATCTACGGGCCCTTCTTTATGAAGCAGGGCATGCAGGGCTTTGTCGACGCATTCAATACGCGCGCGCCCCAGGCCAGCGGCACAGACCTATCGCCAGAGCAGCAAGATGACGCTGAGCTTGCAAGATACGCGAACGCCGCCCTCGCCGCTCAAACCGACGCCGCCTTTCTCGACTCTGCCGAGAGCTACTACGCGCTCATGGACGAGGGCTTCCAATCCGGGTCCATCGTGGGGGACCAGGAGACCAATGACGCAGAGCTCGCATATTGCCGCGCCCTGAGCAGCTCCGGCATCGCGGATATCCCGGCCTCCGCAAACGACCTGCCGTTCCTCTCCTTCCTGCCCTACGCCATTGCCCAGGCGCCGTCCTTCCTTCCCTTCATCCCCTTCCTTCTCTCGTCGATACTCGTGCTCGGCGCCACAAGGCCCGGGACCCTGGCGGCAAAGGCGCCCGTGCCCAAATTCCGGCGCCTTATCCAAACCGTGTTTTCGATAATCGGCGCGGGGACCGCGATGCTCCTCGCCGGCCTCGCGCCCGGGGGCATTTGCGCCTTGGCCCTAAACGGATTCGGGCAGATCGGGTACCCGATCGCCTTCTTCCATAACGGCGCGCTCACCACCACGACCGCGGGAAACGTCTTCACGACCATACTTCTCGCGCTGCTCGCGGGCGGAACCTTGATATCCGTTTGTTCCGTCGTCCTATCGACCGCAACGAGGCGCGTCTTCGCGGGCCCCCTTACCTCCGCGCTGCTTGTCGCGGCCCCGGCATTCCCGTTACTGTCCGATTCGGCGCTGGAGCATAGCGCCGCGCTCAATCTCCTGCCGCTGGCCGTGTTCTCGCCTATCGAGGCAACGGGTTACGTAGGATGCTCCCCGACAGAATTCATTGGCTCCGGTTCAGGCAGCGCATCGATGCTTGCCGTGGCCCTGGTATACGCCGCGGTCCTTTTCGCGGTCGGCGCCGTTGCGACACGTTCGCCCAAACAGCCTGGACCCGCGAAAAAGCACCATGGGCTCGAGCTCCTGGACGCGAGCGTGGGATACGGAAGCACGACGATACTTTCAATCGGATCGCTTTTCCTGAGCCCGGGAACGGCGGCGGGCCTCATTGCTCCCAACGGCTCGGGGAAAACCACCCTTCTTGAAGCGCTGTCGGGCCAATTTCCCACCCGCATCCGCTCGGGAAGCCTGGAGGCAGACGGAATCTGCCAACGCCGATCAGCCGAATTTGCGGAACTCGTCTACCTGAGCTCTTCGGGCAGCGCGGATCTCTACCCCACGCTATCGGCCATCGAGCACCTTGCTTTCGTTAGGGAGGCGTGGAAATCGGCCGCCGACATCGACTCGCTCTGCGACTCCCTCGGAATCTCCCCATATCTCGACAAGCCGACCCGTAAACTCTCGACGGGAATGAAGCAGCAGGTAAAGCTTGCCATGGCGATAGCGACCGGTTGCCCGTACCTCATCCTCGATGAGCCGCTGAACGGCCTCGATCCGGGAAAGCGGAAAACCTCCTGCGACGCGATGCGCAGCGA
>NZ_JBBNLO010000005.1:0-91801 GCF_040092405.1 Collinsella sp. CLA-ER-H2 | reverse complement strand
ACATCCACTTCGTGTGCGACAGGCTGTAGGCCTTCTGGGCCATACGCCACCACCGCCCTCTCGACTCGGATTCCTTGCGGCCTGAACAATCGCAAGTGTCCGGCGAGGGGGCGGCTTTGTAAAGCCGGTTGTCCCCACCCGCATAGCGGGTGGTTTCTGATGCGGCGCGCTGCGCGCCCCGCACAGGCTAAAGCCTTTAAACGAAAGGGCGCTGACCTTCTGGTCGCGCCCTTGAAGTTGAACGTCAGATTGTCCAAATGCGGCCCGCGCAGCGTCGGCCGGTCCGCCGTTCGATAGAACGGCGGAACTAAATCAACTTGAAGCCCTTGCGCTTGCCCACGGAGAGGGTGTCGCCCAGCTTGAGGGCGCTCGGATCGATGTTGTAGCTCTTGGAAGCCACAGCCTTGCCGTTGATCTTGACGCCGCCGCCGTCGATGTCGCGGCGGGCCTGACCGGCGCTGACCGAAAGGCCCAGGTCCTTGAGCAGGCCAGCGAGGTAAATCTGGCCCTCGTCGTTGACGGTCAGCTCAACGTGCTTCTCGGGGAAGTCGGCAAGCTGGCCCTCCTTGAACACACGGTCGAACTCGGCCTGAGCCTCGTCGCCGGCGCCAGCACCGTGGTAGGTGTCGCACAGGTCGCGGCCTAGAGCGCGCTTGAGCTCGTAGGGGTCGGCGGAGCCATCGGCCAGGGCGGCATCGATCTTGTCGACCTCGGCCGGGGCGAGCGAGCTGGCCAGACGATAGTACTTGCCGATCATCTCGTCGGGGATGGACATGGTCTTGCCGAACATATCCTTGGGAGCGTCGGTCAGGCCGATGTAGTTGCCATAGGACTTGGACATCTTGCGCACGCCGTCGGTGCCCTCGAGCAGCGGCATGGTAAGCGCGATCTGCGGCTCCATGCCCATCTTCTCCATGAGCTCGCGGCCGGCGAGCAGGTTGAAGAGCTGGTCGGTGCCGCCCATCTCGACGTCGGCCTTGATCTGAACGGAGTCGAAGGCCTGCATCACGGGGTACAGAAACTCGTGCAGGGCAATCGGCGTCTGGGACTGGTAGCGCTTGGTAAAGTCGTCGCGCTCAAGGATGCGGGCGACGGTGAACTTGGAGCACACCTGCAGCAGGCCGGCCAGGTCCATCGAAAGGATCCAGTCGCCGTTGTGCACGATGGTGGTCTTCTCGGGGTCCAGGATCTTCATGGCCTGGCTCACGTAGGTCTCGGCGTTGGCCTCGATCTGCTCCTGCGAAAGCTGCGGGCGGGTGGAGTTCTTGCCCGAGGGGTCGCCGATCAGCGCAGTGCCGTTGCCGATGATAAGGGTGACGTTGTGGCCCAGGTCCTGGAACTGACGCATCTTGCGCAGGGGCACGGCATGGCCCAGGTGCAGGTCGGGGCTGGTGGGATCGACGCCGAGCTTGATGTTGAGGGGCTCGCCCTTCTCAAGCTTCTTGCGAAGGTCGGCCTCGGGGACGATCTGCGCTGCACCCGAGGTGATGATACGCATTTGCTCGTCAACAGACAGCATTGGGTATCCTCCTTTTGCTATAGCACCCTCACCGGATACGGCGGTGCTGGAAGTTCATAAACCCACTAATAATAACCAAAACAGCGCGACGCGGCACCTACGACAGGAAAATCCTCGTCCTGCCGCACGCGTCGATAACGACCGGCAAACGCGTGCCGTCACGTTCGACCAAAAAGCGCGCCTGCTGACGGCGCGAGCAGTCACGGCAACGGACCTGCCCCGTTGCATCCGTGGCGCAGGCGCCCTCGGCAGTCAGCAAGCAGTGCTCGCACACCATGAGCTCGGGACGGTCGGCATCGACAGGCCCCAAGACACCGGGACAAGCGGCAAGCTCGGCAACACGCTCCGCATCATTGCCGAGCAACTCGGCCGACAAGTACACCCGCCCCGCCCCGAGTCCGCGCAGCCAGGTAAGCGTGACCCGATTCGCGCAGAACACCGGCGCCGCCACGTCAAACGTCATGCCCAGCTCGCGAGCGATCACCACCTGTCCCAGGTTGCGGCAGACGACGCGCCCGGCACGCTGCATAAGTGAGCGGGTCCGATCAACGTCACCCGTGCGGCACACCTCGTCCAGCACCACAACGGCGTCGGATAAATCGCGTTCTCCGCGCGGATCGGCATCCATCAGCTGCCAAGCAAAAACCATGTGAGCGGGAACCGCGCGCTCCGCCAACTCCGTCGACGCACCGCCATCCACCGCAACATCCTCAAAGGGCAGCACCTCAACGGCGCGCGCAACGGGTGCAATCGCATCCGCCTCGGCCCGCATGCGCTCCAACACCGCCGCTGTCTGATCCAACACGCCGGCGCTGCGAATCAGGTACACCTCGCAGCCCGCGTCCACCTTACGCTTGCAATGCACGACGACGCGCTTCCCCGCTGCGGCATCCACCGGGCAGGGCACCTGCGGCCAGCGCTTGGGCACATCGGGGCGCGCGTCGACGCCCGGATAGAACCGAATCTCGAGCGTGTCACCCGCCGCCACGGCGGCATCGAGCTCAACGGTCACCTCTTCGTGGCCCACAGCGACCAAGCGCCCCACGCGCACGCCCTGGTTAATTGCACGCTCAAAGCTCATCAGCTCGGCACCCGAACGCCCTCGCAGGTACGCATCGGTAAACCCACGGTTAAACGACCTTCCCAGCTCGCGCTCAAGCTCTTCCACGGCACCGGGGTCCCACGCGCCGTCGCGCAGCATATCGAGCGCCCGGCGCCAAACCCGCACCACGTTGAATACGTAATCGGGGTTCTTCATGCGCCCCTCGATCTTGAGCGACGCCACGCCGGCATCTACAAGCTCGGGCAGATGCGCAATACCCAGATAGTCATGCGGACACAGCAGACGATCCCCCTCAACGGCGACAACGCTCTGTCCCGCCTCGTCCACTAGGTCGTACGCCAGACGGCACGGCTGTGTGCAGTCGCCGCGCATTGCCGATCGTCCACGCCGCAGGGCCGAGAACTCGCACGCCCCCGAATAGCCGATGCAAATCGCACCGTGGCAGAATACCTCGATGGGCACGCCCGTGGCACAGAGCGCCGCAATCTCGTCGACCGTCAGCTCGCGCGCCGTCGTCACGCGCTCGACCCCCAACTCATCGGCGGCAAGCCGCACGGCGCCTTCGCTATGAACGCCCGCCTGCGTAGACAGGTGAATCTCGACCCCGGGAATCGCCGCGCTCAGCGCGCAGGCCAACCCGGCATCGGCCACAATCAGAGCATCGGCGCCCAGCTCCAGTGCATGAGCTCCCAACGCCACCGCGTCGGACAACTCATCGTCAAACACGAACACGTTGAGCGTCACGTACACACGCACGCCATGGGCATGCGCCACGGCGCAGCCGCGCGCAAACTCGTCATCCGTAAAGCCGTGGGCGCTCACACGGGCGTTAAAGCCGCCCAACCCCGCATAGATGGCATCGGTACCCGCGGCGATAGCCGCAAGCATCTGGTCGAGTCCGCCCGCCGGCGCCAGCAGCTCGGGCAGCGCCGCACCGGCAGCATCCAATCCAGTCTCGCATTGTCCGCTCGGCCCCATCGCCCGAATCGCCATCGACAAACTCCTTACCAAGGTATGCATTCACTCTGAAAAATGCCGTCTTCCAGCATACACGAGGCCTCGCGCGCCCCGTTTGGTTTATCGTGTAATAACTTATGTCCATCCTGCCCCGACGGCACATCCACCGTCCGGCACGACATACCTGGAGGTCAATATATGGGTCCTCGCCAACGACAGGGACACAGCCGTTCAAAGACGCACGCCCTGCCCATAATCCTGCTCTCGTTTTTGGGCTTTCTGCTGATTGCGGGCGTGGCGTTTGGCATCGGCATGGTCGGCAACGTCAACCGCTGGCTGTCCGATCTGCCCGACTACACCGACGCCAACGCGTATCTGGTGAGCGAGCCCACCGAGATCGTCGACTGCAACGGCAACAAGATCGCGAGCTTCTACACGCAAAACCGCAAATCCATCACCAAGGACGAGGTCTCCCCCTACGTGCTGCAGGGCACCGTTGACGTCGAGGACGAGCGCTTCTACGAGCACGGCGGTATCGACCTGTGGGGTATCGCGCGTGCTGCGGTGGCAACCCTCGGCGGCGGGCACGAAGGCGCCTCGACTATCACCCAGCAGCTTGTGCGCAACACCATCCTGCAGGAGGAGCAGTTCGACTCGACCATTGAGCGTAAGGTGCGCGAGGCCTACATCGCCATCAAGATGGAGGACATGTACTCCAAAGACGAGATCCTCATGATGTACCTCAACACCATCTATTACGGCCACGGCGCCTACGGCATCGAGGCCGCAGCCGAGACCTATCTGTCCAAGAGCGCCGCCGACCTCACCCTGAGCGAGGCCGCGCTACTCATCGGCCTTCCCAACTCGCCTTCGCAGTACGACCCCACGGTCAATCCCGATCTGGCACTGTCCCGCCGCAACAAGGTTCTCGACAACATGCTGCGCCTGGGCCACATCACCCAGGAGGAGCACGATGCCGCACAGGCCGAGCCCATCACCCTCAACGTGACCGAAATCTCGGGCAGCGGCGTCGACGTATACTCGCAGCCCTACTTTGTCTCCTACGTCAAGCAGCTGCTGGAGCAGGAGTTCTCGACCGACGTGCTCTTTAAGGGCGGCCTGACCGTCAAGACCACCATCGACCCCACGATGCAGCAGGTGGCAGAGAATGCCGTCCGCGAGCAGCTCGACACGCTCTCGCTTGACGGCCTGGACATGGGCATGGTCGTCGTCGACCCCAAGACCGGCTACATCAAGTGCATGGTGGGCGGCTACGACTACAACGCCGACGAGAACCACGTAAACCATGCCACGGCCAAGCGTCCCGTCGGCTCCACCTTTAAGGCCTTTACGCTGGCAACTGCCATCCAAAACGGCATGAACCCCAACGTCACCCTCAACTGCAACTCGCCGCTCAAGGCCAAGGGCACCACAACCGAGGTACAAAACTACGCCAATCAAAGCTACGGCACCATCACGCTTAAGCAGGCGACGGCATACTCCTCCAACACCGGCTACATCCAGGTGGCGGAAGCCGTCGGCAACAGCAAGATCATCTCGCTCGTCAAAAAGCTCGGCATCGACCCCGCCAAGGACAACATCGAGGACGTTCCCGTCATGACCCTCGGCACCGGCTCGATCTCGCCGCTCGAGATGGCCGCCGCCTACGCGACGTTTGCCAACGGCGGCTACTATCGCCAGCCGATCGCCATCACCGAGATTGACTCTCGTACCGGTTCGGTGCTGTACCAGCACACCGACAATCCCTCACAGGTGCTTACCGAGGGCGAGGCCGCCGCGGTCACCGATGTTCTGTCCGGCGTCATGAAGGGCAGCGGTACGGGTGCTGCCGGCGCCCTGAGTGTCAACCAGCCCTATGCCGGCAAGACGGGCACCACCGACAACACCACCAACCTGTGGTTCTGCGGCTATACCCCGCAGCTGGCATGCGCCCTGTGGACCGGCTATTCCGCGGGCGAGATCCCCATCCAAAAGTACGGCACGGACCTGCTGGGCGACAGCACCAACCTGCCTGTCTTTAAGCGGTTTATGAACACCGTTCTGACCGGTACCGAGCGCGAGGAGTTTGCGACCGGAACGGCGCCCACCTACAAGAACAACAGCGTCTGGAAGTTCTACGGCACCAACAACACCAAGAAGTCGGAGAACGACGACAAGGACGAGGACGAGGACGAAGAGGAAGAGGAAACCACCACAACGACTACCACGACGACCACGACCACCGAGACCACAGGCGGCGACACCACCGGCGGCACCGGTACGACCGGTGGCTCGACGGGCGGCTCCACTGGTGGTTCGACCGGCGGCGATGGCGGCACGCCTACGCCTACGCCCACTCCAGACCCCTCGCCCACTCCAGACCCCTCGCCCACGCCTGACGATACGGTCGGCTAAGAAGTACGCGACTAAAGCCAACAAGGCCCCGAGCAGCTTATTGAACTGCTCGGGGCCTTTTAGTTTGAAACGACCTGGAGGGCGGTCTTTATACCGGCAAACAAAAAGGGGGTACCGACCAACGTCGATACCCCTTACAAGCCACTATGTCAGCGCACACAATGCCGAACGCACGACCCGCACGCCTACTTGCGAGAATTGCTCAACTTATTGATCAGCGCCTCGAGACGCTCGCCGTCCTCGGCCGTCTGGGCAATAACCAAAATCGTATCGTTGCCGGCAAGCGAGCCAAGCACATCGGGCAACTCTGCCGCATCAACGGCGGCGGCGATGCCGGAAGCCGTGCCAGGCTGAGCCTTGATCATAACCAGATTATCAGTACGCAGAACGCCCGTTACGAGCTCGGAAACCATACGTTGCAGGTGCAGGTCCTCTGCCAGAACATAGATGCCCTCAGGGAGCTTACGCAGCCCCATATCGGCAATATCGCGAGAGACAGTCGCCTGCGTGCAATCAAAGCCCATAGCACGGAGCTCATCGACCAGCACGCGCTGCGTGCGGACATCCTTATTGCGCACAATATCTCTAATGGCATCCTGGCGCCCATTGCGTTTTTTAGCCATACAAACCCTCTCTCCAAAAGATGGCGGAGACAATCAATCAGTGATTGAATAGTTTAACGCTATTTGAAGGCTTTTGTGTATAAGAACGCATTTCGAAACAATTCTATGCAAGTTTGTTTCGTAATGAGCCGTTTAGGCGGGTTTTGCGCCCGTCCGGTTAAGAAAAGCTGCCAGATGCGTACACATCACGCAGCGCGCGGGCTTAGCGCTGGCGATCGGCCCAAACAACAGACCGAGTCCCCGATGGTTGTCCTTGAGCGCGGCGACCATCTGACGGGTTCGAGGCGCCTCGAGCATATCACGCATGCGGGCGGAACGCTCGATTGACGACACCCCATGCGGGCTCAGACACAAATTCTCGATGCAGGCGACCAGTCCGGCAAAGTAGAACTTTTGGCTTGCCAGCTTGAGCCGACCACCGCTATCTGCTTCCGAGAGTGAGTCCGCAAGCTCGTCGAGCGCTCGGGTGTCATCGGATACCTTGGCATACATGGTGGGATCAAAGGCGTCTGTAAGCTTAGGCGCTACCGTGTGGAAACAAGCGTCGCCGCATCCGGAGACGCGCTGCGCCTGCGAGAGCGCGCACACCATAAACTCAACCGTACGGTACGCCTTGCCGTGCGACAGGCATGCCTCAAACAGCGGACGACTATACATCACGCCAGAGGTCTGAACGACTAGGCCGCCTAAAATCAACTGAGGCAGCCCGGCCACCATCGAAGATTTGCTATCAATGGAAATATGAGTAGCATCCAAGACGCGCGAATGGCGCTCTCGATGTGCATCATAGCGGTCGAGCGACACCGTGGGGAACACTATGTCTGCCGCAGTATCGCACGCGATATCGACCATCTTGGAAAGGGATTGCGGAGCAAACCACTCATCGGCGTTCATGGCGATGATTTGAGAGCCGCGCGAGGCAGCAAAACCGGCACGAAGACACGCGCCGCGCGTCGCGTCCTCGACGTCAATCAAATCAATATGGATGTCCCTGTCGGCAGCAACTTGAAGCGAATGGCGCACACCGGGCGCAGTATCGCGACAGACAACGACAATCTGCAAATCGTAGAGGTCTTGGTTCTGGATACTCTCGAGCGCACGCATCGCATAGCTGGGCGAACCTTCTACCACAAGGATCACCGAAAGTCGCGGATGCGAGCCACGTCGAACCAAATTATCCGTCCTCTCGACAGCAATGAATCAAACCGTGGTTCATGGTACACCCCGGCAATAAAAGCAATGAGACACCGGTTGCATTGCACGCCAAGAACAGATGTTGCACACGCGCAGCCCACAGATGACAGGTGTCGACGCACGACACGTCGAGCCCTCCCCTAGTCGAGCACGACAAGCTCGGCGGGATCGTAATCCACGCCCATAAACGTAAGGCCGCAGGCAGGAGCCGTGGGGCCCGCAGCGGTGCGGTCGCAAGCATCGATAACCTCGCGCATCCACTCGGGTTCACGGCGATGCATGCCAATCTCGACAAGCGTGCCCACGATCGTACGGACCATCGAATGCAGAAACGCATTGCCCTCGATGGTGAACGTCAGGATGTCCTCGCCAAACGCAACCTCATGGCCAAATTCGGCACGCATCACGCAGCGATGCGTGGGCTTGCCAACGGCCGAAGCAACCTTGCAAAAGCTTTTAAAGTCCTGCTCGCCCAGCAGTGCGGGGCAGGCAGCAGACATAGCCTCAACATCCAAGGGATAGCGATGCCACCACACGGCACCGCGCGAGAGCACGGGGCGCGCATCGCGATCGGCAATACGGTACGTATACGTACGGGACCGCGCGTCAAAGCGGGCAGAAAAGCCCCTACGGGCCTTGTAGACCTCGTTTATGGCGATATCTTTGGGCAGCAGGGCATCCATAGCCCGCAGCCACCTACGGCGCGTACACGCAAGCTCAGCGTCCGTTACGGGCACGCTAATGTACTGGGCCACCGCATGCACGCCGGCATCGGTACGACCCGCACACGTCAGATCGATCGGGCGGCGCAGCAGCGTCTCGATAGCGCGGCGCAACTCGCCCGCAACGGTCGTCTGGCCCGGCTGCTCGGCAAATCCGCTATAGGACGAGCCATCATAGGCAACACAGAATACAAGCGTGGCATCGAGCTCAGGAATCGAATTGAAATCAGACGGCGCGGTCATGGGCGCTCCCAACAAACAATCAACGGTATCGCGACAAAAAAAGAGGGGTACGCGAACGTACCCCTCGAATATAGCCTATGCAGACGGAATGTCTACTCAGCGGTCTCCTCAGCAGGAGCCTCCTCGGCAGCGGTCTCCTCAGCAGCCTCGACCTTCTTGGGAGCAGCGGCCTTCTTGGGGGCCGGAGCAGCCTTCTTGGCCTTAGGCGTGCAAGGCTCGGTGACGAGCTCCATGATAACGATGGGAGCGTTGTCGCCCTTACGGTTACCGAGCTTCATGATGCGGGTGTAACCACCGTTGCGGTCCTGCCACATGCCCTGAGCAGCCTTGTCGAAAATCTCGGCAACGAGCTGCTTATCGCCGAGCTTGGCGATAGCCAGACGACGAGAGTGCAGGTCGCCCTTCTTGGCCCAAGTGATGATCGGGTCGACGACCGAACGCAGCGCCTTAGCACGGGTCTCGGTGGTCTTGATGCGGTCGTTCTCGAAGAGGGCCTTAGCAAGGCTCTTCTTCATGGCCTTGGTGTGGCTCGCATCGGTGCCGAGCTTCAGGCCCTTCTTAACGTTGTGACGCATGGTCTAGTTTCTCCTCAAATATGCGAAGCATTAAGCCTTCAGGCTCAGGCCCATGGACTCAAGCTTGTCCTTCACTTCCTCGATCGACTTAACACCGAAGTTACGGATGTTAAGCAGATCGTTCTCCGAGAACTCAACGAGCTGACGGACCGAGTGAATGCTGGCGCGCTTAAGGCAGTTGTAGGAACGGACGGAAAGGTCCAGATCCTCGATCTGCTTGTCCAGCTCGGCGTTGTCGTTGGTGACCTCGGGAGCGAAGATCGAAGCCTCCTCCTCGACCTCGGGGGTCTCGGCAAGGTTCATAAAGGCAGCCATATGCTGGTTGATGATATTGGCAGCCTGGACCACGGCGTCGCGCGGAGCGATGGAGCCGTTGGTCTCGATCTCGAGGACAAGGCGGTCGTAGTCGGTGTGCTGACCGACACGGCAAGCCTCAACGAGCTTGGCGCAACGGGACACCGGCGAGTACAGCGAGTCGACGTGGATCACACCGATGGGATCGTTGTCGCGCTTGTTAGCCTCGCCAGAGACATAGCCGCGGCCATAGCCGATGCGCATGCTCATGGTGAGATGGCCACCCTCGGTGAGCGTAGCGATGTGCTGCTCGGGGTTGACCAGCTCAAACTCGGACGGAATAAAGAAGTCCGCACCGGTGACCTCGCAGGGGCCGTCAACCGAGATGGTGGCGGTCGCCCCGTCGGTCGTGCCGAGAGCCCTGAAGACAAGACCCTTGACATTCAGGACGATGTCGGTGACATCCTCGACCATGTTAGGGATGGTCATGAACTCGTGCTGTGCACCATCGATCTGAATAGCCTCGACGGCGGCACCCTCGAGCGAGGACAGAAGTACGCGACGAAGGGAGTTACCCAGCGTATCGCCGTAGCCACGCTCGAGCGGCTCGACGGAGACACGAGCAGACGTCTCGTTGATCTCTTCGACCTGAACCTGAGGCCTAATGAATTCTGACATGTATTACCTCCAGCCTCAGCAGCCCGGATGGACTACTTAGAGTAGAGCTCGACGATGAGCTGCTCGTTGATATCACCGCTGATCTGCTCACGCGTCGGCAGAGCGAGCACGTTACCAGACAGCTTCTCGATATCGACCTCGAGCCAGCCAGGGACCTCAAAGCGCTCGGAGGAAATCAGGGCCTCCTTGATGGGGAGGAGGTCACGGAACTTCTCGCCGACAGCGACGACGTCGCCGGCCTTGACGCGGTAGGACGGGATGTCCACACGCTTGCCGTTCACGGTGAAGTGACCGTGACGGACGGACTGACGAGCCTCTTTGCGGGTGCGGGCGAAGCCAAGACGGAAGACGACGTTGTCGAGGCGAGACTCAAGGATGATCATGAGGTTCTCACCGGTGACGCCGTTCATCTTACGGGCCTTGTTGAAGTAGCCGTGGAACTGCTTCTCCAGAACGCCATAGATGAACTTGACCTTCTGCTTCTCGCGCAGCTGCATGCCGTACTCAGATTCCTTGCGACGGCGCTTGGGCTGACGGATAGATTCCTTCTTGCTGCTGTAACCGAGCTCAGCGGGATCGATCCCGAGCTGACGGCAGCGCTTAAGAACAGGAGTCCTGTCGATTGCCATATTGATACGATCCTTTCAGTTACACGCGGCGACGCTTCTTGGGGCGGCAGCCGTTGTGCGGAATGGGGGTCTTGTCCTGGATGCTCGAGACCTCGAGGCCAGCAGCCTGGAGGGAGCGGATGGCGGTCTCACGACCGGAGCCGGGGCCCTTGACGAAGACGGAAACCTTCTTCATACCGTGCTCCATGGCCTGCTTGGCAGCAGCCTCGGCAGCCATCTGGGCAGCGAACGGCGTGGACTTACGGGAGCCCTTGAAGCCCACCTGGCCAGCCGACTTCCAGGAAATGACGTTGCCCTGGGGATCGGTGATCGAAACGATCGTGTTGTTGAACGTAGAACGAATGTGAGCCTGGCCCACGGAAATGTTCTTACGGTCCGCGCGCTTCAGACGGGCAGCGCGAACGTTCTTCTTAGCAGTAGCCATCTATCTAGCGCTCCTTATTTCTTCTTCTTAGCACCGATCTGACGCTTCGGGCCCTTGCGGGTACGAGCGTTAGTGTGGGTGCGCTGGCCGCGGACCGGGAGGCCCTTGCGGTGACGAAGGCCGCGGTTGCAGCCGATGTCCATAAGGCGCTTGACGTTCTGGTTGCGCTCACGGCGGAGGTCGCCCTCAACCATGATCTGGTTCTTATCGATATAATCGCGGATGGCGTTAACCTCATCCTCGGTGAGGTCCTTAACGCGCGTATCCACGTTAACGTTGCACTCGACGCAGATCTTCGTCGCAGTGGTGCGGCCGATGCCGTAAATGTAGGTCAGACCGATCTCAACGCGCTTCTCACGCGGGAGGTCGACACCATTAATACGGGCCAACGTAGTCTCCTCTCTTAACCCTGACGCTGCTTATGACGGGGGTTCTCGCAAATGACGAGGACCTTGCCATGGCGCCTAATGATTTTGCACTTATCGCACATCTTCTTGACCGAAGGACGTACCTTCATCGTTCTTCCTTTCGGTAGCGCTCAAACTACTTCCCTACTATCTACTCGCCCAGCCGCAGGCGTTTAAAACTATGGCTGGTCTTCACACACAATCCGACCGTAGGTTGAGCTAAGCCTGCAGTCGGAAATGGAGTGCGTGTATGCGTGCCGCTATTTGTAGCGATAGGTGATGCGGCCGCGGGTCAGGTCGTACGGGGAAAGCTCCACGACAACCCTGTCACCGGGGAGAATACGGATGTAATTCATTCGGATCTTGCCGGAAATGTTGCACAGAACCGAATGACCGTTCTCGAGCTCAACCTTAAACATGGCATTGGGCAACGGTTCCTTTACCGTACCCTCGAGCTCAATTGCGTCTTCCTTCTTCACAAGCAATCATCTTTCTCTAGAAAACGACAGCGATTGAGTATTCTACAACACGTATGCACGCATCGTAATAACTTCGTAATGGCTCCACAACTAAGTGGAACTTGTTACATTTCTCCGCCTTGGAGCGAACACCAAGCACCTTGCGCGTCGGTGGTGAGAATCACCGGACCGTCATTGGTAATGGCGACGGTGTTCTCGTAGTGCGCGGCGGGCAGGTGGTCGTTGGTCGTGACGATCCAACCGTCGGAGCCCGTGCTCACATGGTTGGAACCCATCGTAACCATCGGCTCGATGGCAATGACCATGCCGGCCTGGAGGCGAACGCCCCTCCCCTTCTTTCCATAGTTAGGAACGTTGGGGTCCTCGTGCATCACGCGGCCAATGCCATGACCCACATAATCACGAAGCACGCCGTAACCGTGAGACTCGGCGAGGGACTGAACGGCATAACCGACGTCCCCGATATGGTTACCGGGAACAGCCTGCTCGATGGCAGCCTTAAGGCAATCGCGCGTGACCTCGCACAAAGCCTTGGCTTCGGGCGTGGGGGTGCCGACGAAAAACGTCCATGCGTTATCGCCGACCCAACCGTCGACAACGGCTCCCGTATCGATGGAGATGATATCGCCATCGCGCAGGATCATGTCAGGGTTGGGAATACCGTGGACCACGGCATCGTTGATCGATGTGCAAATGGTCCCCGGGAACCCGCCGTAACCCTTAAAGGCAGGGGTGCCGCCATGCATGCGGATAATCTGCTCCGCGAGCTGATCAAGCTCAAAAGTCGAAACGCCGGGGCGCACCATGGCTCCAACGTGGCGGAGCGCCATCTTAGATAGCGCTCCTGCCTTCTTCATCTGCTCGATTTGCGTTGCAGACTTAATCTTGATCATAGACCGAGAGCCTCTTTGACATCCCCGTACACGGTCTCGCGAGCCTGGTCACCGTTGACCGACTTGAGCAGACCTTGGCCACGATAGTAGTCGACGAGCGGGCTCGTGGACTTCTCGTAGACGTCGAGACGGTTCTTGATGGTCTCGGGCTTGTCGTCGTCGCGCTGATACATCTCGCCTGCGCACTTGGGGCAGGTGGCATCGGCAGCAGTGCCGGTGTAACCGCAGGCGCGGCAGGTGCGACGCGAAGACAGACGATCGATGATGACCTCGGGGGCCACGTCGACCAGAAGGGCGCAGTCGATCTCGCGACCCATGGCGGAGAGCTCGGAATCGAGCGTCACAGCCTGGGCGGTGTTGCGCGGGAAGCCGTCGAGGATGAAGCCCTGCTGGGCGTCATCGGCAGCAAGGCGCTCCTTGACAAGGTCGATTACGAGCTGGTCGGGAACGAGCTCGCCAGCGTCCATGTACTTCTTAGCCTGAATACCAAGCTCGGTGCCACCCTTGACGGCAGCACGCAGCAGGTCGCCCGTGGAAATGTGGGCGACGCCAAACTCGGCGACGAGCTCCTGTGCGACGGTGCCCTTACCGGCACCCGGAGCTCCGAGCAATACGAGGTTCATGAGCAATCCTCCTCTAGCCTATTTAAAGAATCCATCGTAATCATACATCTTGATCTGGCCTTCGAGCTTATCGACCGTGTCGAGCACGACGCCGACCATGATGAGGATGGACGTTCCGCCAAAAGCCTGGATCAGATGGTTACCCGTGAAGGAGAAGATGATCGAAGGCACGATGGCGATGAGCGCCAAAAAGACAGCGCTGGGAAGCGTGATCTTGTTGAGCGCGTTCTTGATGTAGGCCGCGGTAGCCCTACCCGGACGCACGCCCGGAATAAAGCCGCCCTGCTTCTTAAGGTTATCGGCCGTGTCATCGGGGTTGAACACCATGGAGGTGTAGAAGTATGCGAAGAACACGATGAGGACAACGTTAAGCACCCAGTTGAGCCAACCGGTCGAAAGCGCGGAGGCAACTGCCTGAATCCAGCCGATGCCGGGGAAGAACACGGCAATCTGAGCCGGGAAGTACAGCAGCGCCGAAGCGAAGATGATCGGCACGACACCCGCGGTGTTGACCTTGATGGGCAGGTAGGTGGTCTGGCCACCCATCATGCGACGGCCCACGACGCGCTTAGCGTAGGAGACCGGAATGCGGCGCTGGCCGCGCTCAAGAAAAACAATCAGCGGGATAACCAGCAGGATGATGGCGCAGATGATCACCATGGTGATGATGCCACCGGCATTACCCTCGGTGCTGGAGAAGATAGCCTGCGGCAGGCCGGCCATGATGTTCGCAAAGATGATCAGGGACATGCCATTGCCGATACCGCGCTGGGTGATGAGCTCACCAATCCACATGATCAGCATGGCGCCCGCGGTGAGCGTACCGACGATCATGAGGTCAAAGATGATCTCGGGGGCACCGGCACCGTTGAAGCTAATGCCGAAGCTCTTAAAGAGGAAGAGGTAACCCACGGAGTTGAGGATTGCCAGAGCCAAGGTGAGGTAACGCGAATACTGCGTAATCTTGGTCTGACCGACCTCGCCCTCGCGGGCAAGCTCATGCAGGGAAGGCACAACGGCCTGGAGCATCTGGAGGATGATCGAGCTGGTGATGTAAGGCATGATGCCCAGCGAAAACACCGACACATAGCTCAACGCGCCGCCAGAGAAAAGATTCAGGAGGGCCATAGCACCTGCGGCGACCGAATTATTATCGGTCGAGAAAAGGCCCAGCATCCCCTGGAAGGGAATGCCGGGCACAGGAACGTGCGCACCAATGCGGTACACGACGAGCATAGCTATGGTAAAAAGAATCTTTTCGCGCAATTCTTTGATGCGGAAAGCATTCTTAAGACCATTTAGCACGGCAGCTCGACCTTTCCGCCGGCGGCCTCGATCTTGGCCTGCGCAGAAGCGCTGACCTTGTCGACCTTGACCGTGAACTTCTTGGTGAGCTCACCATTGCCGAGCACCTTGACGGGCTCGAACTCGCTCTTGGTGATGCGAGCGGCCTTAAGAGCGGCACCGTCGATCACAGCGCCGTCCTCGAACTTACGCTCGAGACGCTCAACGTTAACAGCGGTGTACTCGATACGACGGGGGTTGCGGAAGCCCGGAAGCTTGGGCAGGCGCATAGCCAGCGGAGTCTGGCCACCCTCGAAGCCGGCACCCTTGGTGCCACCAGAGCGGGAACCCTGGCCCTTCTGGCCGCGGCCAGAAGTGGTGCCGTGACCCGAAGAATTGCCACGGCCGACGCGCTTGCGGTTCTTGGTGGAACCGGGCGCGGGAGTAAGATCGTGAAGCTGCATTTGCTACTCCTCTACAATCTCGACAAGGTGCTTGACCTTGAAGATCATGCCGCGGACGGACTCGTTGTCAGCAATCTCGCGAACCTCGCGGATCCTGTGGAGACCGAGGGCACGGACAGTACGGACCTGATCCTGCTTGCAACCGTTGGTGCTGCGGACCTGCTTGATCTTGATGGTGTCAGCCATGCTTAGTTCTCCTTACCGACGAACATCTCGGAGACCGTCAGGCCACGGCGAGCCGCGACGTCCTCAGGGCTGGAGAGCTCCTTGAGGCCCTCGACGGCAGCCTTGATGATGTTGAGGCCGTTGTCGGTACCGAGGGACTTGGACAGGACGTTCTTGATGCCAGCAAGCTCGAAGAGGGGACGCACAGCGCCGCCGGCGATAACGCCGGTACCCTCGACAGCGGGCTTGATGATAATGCGGCCGGCACCAAAGTGGCCGAGAACCTCGTGCGGGATGGTGCCCTGCTCGGTCACCGGCACGTGGAACATGTTCTTCTTGGCATCGAGAGACGCCTTGGAGATGGCCAGGGGCACCTCAGCGGACTTGCCCATGCCAACGCCGACGTTGCCCTTGCCGTCGCCAACGACGACGAGAGCGACGAGGCTCATGCGACGACCACCCTTGACGGTCTTCGACACGCGGTTGATGTAAACGACGCGCTCCTCGAACTCGGAGGCCTCGCGCTGCTGCTTCTGATTACGAGCCATGTGCTACATACCTCCTAGAACTCGAGACCGGCGGCACGAGCACCGTCGGCGAGGGCCTTGACGCGGCCATGGTAGATACGGCCACCGCGATCGAAGGCGACCTTGGTGATGCCGGCCTCGATGGCACGCTTGCCAACGAGCTGACCGACCTTCTCCGCAGCCTCCTTGTTCGAGGTGTGGGTGCCCTTGAACTCGGCCTCGAGGGTCGAGGCAGAGACGAGCGTCAGGCTGGAGCCCTTGCTGTCGTCGATGATCTGGGCATAGATGTTGGCGTTAGTACGGGTCACGCGAAGACGCGGACGCTCGGAAGTACCCGAGACCTTGCCGCGAACACGACGCTGACGACGCTTGAGGCCTTCCAGCTTCGCCTTATGCTTGTTCATACGTAAACTCCTAAAAAGGTTGATCTTGCCAGCACCTGACGGGGTGCTGGTCTTATGCGAGTGAGTCGGTTACGACTACTTGGCGGCCTTACCCAGCTTGCGGCGGATGTGCTCGCCAACGTAGTGGATACCCTTGCCCTTGTAAGGCTCGGGAGGACGATGACCGCGGATCTCAGCGGCGATCTGACCGACCTGCTGCTTGTTGATACCCTTGACGTTCACGTGGGTGTTGTCGGGAACCTCGAAGGTGATGCCCTCGGGAGCCTCGACGATCACGGGGTGCGAGAAGCCCAGGGAGAACTCGAGGTTCTTGCCCTTCTGCTGCACGCGGTAACCGACGCCGGCGAGCTCGAGCTTCTTCTCGAAGCCCTCGGAAACGCCAACAACCATGTTGTGGATGAGGGCGCGGGTGAGGCCGTGGCGGGCACGGGTCTCACGCTCGTCGTCGGGACGGGAAACGGTGAGGACGTTGTCCTCGACGTTGATAGCGAGCTTCTCAAAGACATCGAGCTCGAGCTGGCCCTTGGGGCCCTTGACGACAACGTTGTTGCCGTTGACTGCCACTTCGACTCCGGCGGGAATCTGGACAGGCTTATTACCGATACGAGACACGGTGATCTCCTTTCCTTCTACCTACCGAGCGAATTACCAGACGTAAGCGATGATCTCGCCGCCGACGTTGTGCTTGCGAGCATCGCGGTCGGTCATGACGCCATGGCTGGTGGAAATAATGGCGGTACCAAGGCCACCGCGGACGCGGGGCATGTCGGCAACGCCGGTGTACTTACGCAGGCCCGGCTTGGAAATGCGGCGGATGCCGTTGATGACCTTAGCCTTCTTGGGACCATACTTAAGCGTGATGTGCAGAGTCTTCTGGGGAACGGTGTCCTCGACATCGTAGCCCTCGATGTAGCCCTCCTCGTGCAGAACACGAGCGATCTCGACGAGCTTCTTGCTGCTCGGCATGGAGACCGTGGCCTTGTTCACAGAGTTAGCGTTACGGATGCGCGTAAGCATATCTGCGATCGGGTCTGTAAGGTTCATACAGATTCTCCTTCGTTCTTGATGAACACGTGCTCTTGGTTCTTCGCCGCCCTTAACGGCAAAGCCTTTTTAGCGCGTTTTCCCTGTTCCAAACTGATGCTTGAAACGCTGGTAGTGACTTACCAGCTGGCCTTCTTAACGCCGGGAAGCTCGCCCTTGAGTGCAAGCTCGCGGAAGCAGACACGGCACAGGCCGAACTTGCGGTACACAGAGTGCGGACGGCCGCAGCGCTGGCAGCGCGTGTACTCACGAGTAGAGAACTTCTGCTTGCGATTGCACTTGACGATCATCGATGTCTTAGCCACTTATATCCTCCTCACATAGAGTATTGTTCGCCCCAAGCGCCGCCCCCTTGTGGGAACGGCGCTTATAGGGCAGGTGAACCTATTTCTTGAACGGGAAACCGAAGGCGTCCAGAAGGGCCTTGGCCTCCTCATCGGTATTGGCGGTGGTCACGAAAGTGATGTCCATACCGCGCTGGTGATCGACGGAGTCGAAGTCGATCTCGGGGAAGATGAGCTGCTCGGTGACGCCCATGGAGAAGTTACCACGGCCGTCGAAGCTCTTGGCGGAAATGCCGCGGAAGTCGCGGATACGGGGGATCGCGACGGAGGTCAGACGATCGAAGAACTCCCACATACGGTCGCCACGCAGGGTAACCTTGCAGCCGATCGGCATACCAGCGCGCAGGCGGAAGGTAGCGATGGACTTGCGGGCACGGGTGATCATCGGCTGCTGGCCGGTGATGGCGCGCAGGTCGCGCACGGCACCGTCGATGGCCTTGGAATCGGTAGCGGCCTCGCCGACACCCATGTTCACGACGATCTTCTCGAACTTGGGGATCATCATGACGTTCTCGTACTGGAACTTGTCCTGAAGCTGCTGCTTGACCTCGTTGTTGTACTTGGTCTTCAGACGCGGCACATACTTCTCTTCTGCCATTGTTCACTCCTTCTTGGGGTTTTAAGCACGGGGCGTGGCCACAGTGGGTTGTCCTCGTGCCTCCTGGCTGCATCCGCGCCGCTCATGGCATTTTGCGGTTTGGACTCGACGCAGCAGGAGCCGACAAAACAATCGGTACTATACGCGCATTGGGTGCGTATTTCCAGAAAAACCTCGTCTGCCTGCACAACTCCACAACTCCCCCGCACAAATGGGCCCCAAAAAGCAGTTGCGGTGAAATAGGGACTGTTGGGCGGCCTAACAGGCTTAAACAATCCGTATTTCACCGCAACTTATTGGTGGGGATGCGATTAGCGCTTGCGGGGGACGAGTTTGGTGCGGCGCAGGTGGATCATCTCGGCGGCGATGGAGATGGCGATCTCCTCGGGGTCCTCGGCCTCGATGGCAACGCCGATCGGAAGGTGCAGCTCGTCGATCTGGTCCTGCGTAAAGCCTTCCTGCTCCAGACGGGCGCGCACAAAGGCCGTCTTGCGGCGCGAGCCCAAGCAACCCAGATAGGCGGGTTTGGCACGCATAGCCTGAATCACCACGTCGAGATCAGATTTGTGACCCGCCGTGGCGACGACCACCAAGTCGCGCGGACCGATGGGACACAGCTCGCTCAGGTTCTTGTAATCGACCAGGCGACGATCGTAGACACCGGGCACCCATTCGGGCGTCAACGTGCCGGGGCGGTCATCGCAGGCCACGACGGCAAAGCTCGCCGCCGTGAGCACGCGCGCCGTCGCGGCGCCCACGTGCCCGCAGCCAAAGATGTAGGTCAGGCCCTCGGGGCAGAGCGTCTCGACGTGCGCCGCGGGAATCTCGGAGGCGGCGTTAGTGTAGGTGACGTTACTCCCCTCCTCCACCAGCGAAAGCCCGGGGCAGCCCGCAATGGTGCGGCGCGATGCCTCGCCATGGTACTCGGCCGCATCGCCCTCGAGTGCGCTCGCGATAAACGGCTCAAAGTCGATGACGAAGTCGCCGATGCGCCGATAGACCAAGACGTCGGCAATTTCCTGGAACAACGGTGCCTGGGTCGCATCCAGATGCAGATAGCACAGGCAAATGGCTCCGCCGCAGATCATGCCGGTATCGGAGTTCTCGCCGCCCATGGTGTAGCGGACCAGACGCGATTGCCCCGCGGCCAGCAGCTCTCGCGCCTCGTCCAGCGCAAAGAACTCGATCTTGCCGCCGCCGATGGTGCCCGCCTGGCTACCGTCGGCAAAGACGGCCATCCAGGCACCCACGCCGCGCGGCGACGACCCCGCCGTGCCGGCCACGACCACGAGCTCGCACGTCTCGCCAGCACGCAGGGCGACAAGCGCCGCATTCACAACATCGAGCTTTTCCATTGCCGCCTTCTATCCTCTAAAGATATCGGTGAGCATAGCGAGTGCCTCGAGCACGCCACCGCCGACCGACGTCGCCTTGTCCGAAATGTAGTTGATATAGCTGGCATCGCCGCGCGGATCGACATCGGCGCATTTAAAGCCCTCAGTCACCTGTACGCCGTTCGCCAATAGCCCGCGCAAGCAGCCATCAATCTGCGTGATCATGGGAGTATCACCGGCGTAGCCAATCACGTCTCCGGCGCTCACGATGTCGCCGATTGCGTGGTCGGACCTAAACACGCCGGCGACGGGGCTGTGAATAACGCGCTCCCTGCCATAGCCGGCGATAATGCCCGGCACGCCCGTGTTGGGCTGGGGCGAACCTTGGGTAATGACACGGCCCAGGAAATGCCCGCGCATGGTTTCGACCACGGCGTCGCAGTCAACCGGCGCGGTGAAGCCCGGTCCCACGGCAATAACGGCAGGCGCCATGTCGCGCGTGGTACCCAGGTTGCGCTTGGCCAGAATCGCGTCGACCACAGCCGCGGGTTTAAGCTCATCGAGCATCTTGGCCTGAGGGTCCACCACGACGGCAACATCCCCCGCTTGGGTAATCTCGAGCGCCTCTGCCGGCGTCTGCGCCAAGCGAGCGCGAATGCCCTCGACCTGGACCTCGCCCAGGCGAATAGCCTCGCAAAAACTGATTGTGCGGCGGATGCACGTGGGAACCGCGATATCGGCCATAACGACCGACACGCCGGCGCGCACCAAGCGAGCGGCGACACCCGTGGCGATATCGCCGGCGCCGCGAACATAAACGAGCATTCCCGGGGCACCTCCCTATGCTACGGTTTGAGCAGAGCAAAAGCGGTTCGACCGCTACTCTGATGATTATTTATTATCACAGTATTATACGGCGGTGAACAGATGGAAACGGTTAGCGGCAATCTTGCCTCGGCGCTCAGGATCGAGCCGGACATTACCGCGATTATCGGCAGCGGCGGCAAGTCGACGTTGCTCAAAACGCTGGGTCTTGAGCTCATGCGCGCTGGCGGCCGCGTGCTCCTCTGCACCACCACGCATATGCTTCCCGTTGCCGGCGTGCCATGGGACGGGTCGAATCGTCGCCTGGACGCCGCGCCTTGGAAGCCGGGCGCCTCGCATGTCCCCGGTTGCACCTGCGAGGCCTGCGCGGGCCTTGCACGCGGAGGCATCTGCCAGGCAGGCATCTTGGACCCGGAGACAGGCAAGCTCTCCGCCCCCGCGGAGCCACTCGGCGAGCTGGCACAGCGCTTTGACTATGTGTTGGCCGAGGCAGACGGTAGCAAGCGACTCCCGCTCAAGGCGCATGCCGCCTGGGAGCCGGTAATTCCCGCCGCCACGGCAAACGTTGTCTGGGTCGTCGGCGCCTCGGGACTGGGCAAGCCCATCAACGAAACCGTCCACCGCCCCGAGCTCTTTTGCGAGCGTTGCGGCTGCGAGCTCACCGACACTGCCACCCCAGAGCGCGTCGCCCAGGTGCTCAATGCCGAGCTGCGGATGCTGAACCTCAACAATGCCCGCGTCATGCTCAACCAAGTCGACACGCTCAGCGACCCCACGATGGCCGACCGCTTCGAGGCAGCCCTCGGCCGCCCCCTCATCGCCACCAGCCTCAAGTAGCCGGCCCCATCTCGTCAGTTGCGGTGAAATACGGACTGTTTGGCCGCCAAACGGCCGCAAACAGTCCGTATTTCACCGCAACTGCGGAGGGGACACGGCATCTTTGCTGCTAGCGGGGGACGTAGCGGCCGGGTTGGGCTCCGGTGGGCTCGCCGTCGCGTGCCACCAGCACGCCGTTCACAAACACGGCCTTGGCGCGGCCATGTGCCTCAAAGCCCTCGAGCGGCGTGTAGTCCACGGCCTGATGCTGTGTCGCGGCGCTGATCGTCCAACGCGCGCACGGATCCCACACGCACACGTCGGCATCGGAGCCCTCGGCAAGACAACCCTTGCGCGGATACATGCCAAACACGCGCGCCGGGTTCTCGCTCATCAAACGGCACAGATCCTCGGGACCCAGCTGTCCCTCAAAGCTCGTGGCAATCGCGACGGGACGATGCTCCACGCCGGGCCCGCCGTTGGGAATCGCGCGAAAATCGTCGCGCCCGCGGTCCTTTTGCCCGTGCAGGTTAAAGCTGCAATGATCGGTCGCAATCGTATCGATCTCGCCGGCCACAAGCGCCTCGCGCAGGGCTGCACGGTCACCGGCATGGCGCAGCGGCGGGCTCATCACGTACTTGGCGCCCGCAAAGCCGTCCTCGCCCTGCTCCAGATAGCAGGTGTCGTCGAGCATCAGATACTGAGGGCATGTCTCGACATAGATGTTCTTCTGCCCGCGCGCTTTGGCAGCGCGAATGGCCTCGAGACCCAGCTTGGTCGAAAGGTGCACCACGTTGACCGGTGCGTCGCCGGCCAGGTGCGCCAGATACAACAGACGGCTCACGGCTTCGGCCTCGCACACATCCGGACGGCTGAGCGCATGCCCCTCGGGCCCATGAATTCCCTGCTCGTACACGCGCTTCTGCAGTTCATTCACCAACGTGCCGTTCTCGCAATGCACGCACAGTATGCTGCCCAGGCGCTTGAGCTCCTCGAGCACCTCGAGCGTCTCGGCATCGTCCAAGCGCAGATGGTCGTAGGCAAAGTAGGTCTTGAACGACGACACGCCCGCCTCGCGCATGGCCGAAAGATCGGCGCGGTTGCGCTCATTCCACTCGGCGAGTGCCATATGAAAAGCGTAGTTTGCCGTGCAGGTGCCGTCGGCGCGATGATGCCACTCGGCAAGGGCATCGGGCATGGTCACGCCGCGATCGGCCGTCGCGTAGTCCACAATGGTCGTCGTGCCGCCGCAGGCAGCCGCGCGCGTGCCGGTTTCAAAGCTATCGGCTGTCCAATCCATGCCGGTCCAGCACTGCATGTGCGTGTGGCCGTCGATAAAGCCGGGGAACACCCAACAGTCCGCGGCGTCCTGGACGGTATCGCCCTCGCCCGGCTCGATTGCCGTGGCAATCCGCACAATCTTGTCGCCCTCCATGGCAAGATCGGCGCGGCGAAGCCCCTGTGGCGTCACGAGCGCGCCGTTTTTGATGATGATCATGTTGCTCCTTATTGATTAATACAGTTGGCCACGCGATCAAAATACGAGCAGGCCGCGATATGCTCCGTTATGCGTCGCTGTCCCTCGGCGGTATCGACATCCCACAGCTCATAGGCGCGCGCTTCGACCAGCGCAACGTCGACGCGGCCTTTGAGAATCGAACCGCCGCCGTCCTTGCCCTCAAGACACATAAGTGCATCGAACAGTTCCGCCGGAAAGAGCACCGGGCTCGAAGGCTCACCGTTGCACGCAAGACGCACCGGATGCTTGCGGCCACGCTCGTCAAATGCACGAACCATAGCCTCAAAAGAATCCGAACTCACGAGCGGCTGGTCGCCCGGCAAAAAGAGGCAACCTTTCCAGTTGCGTTCGACTCCCCACGAAAGGCCCGCACGAACGCTTTCGCTACGCAGCTCGCCATCGTGCAGCACGCACGGGCAATGCTTGTCCTCGCAAATCTGAGCGACCCCGGGCCAACGCGTCGAAACCACGACGTCAAAGCCCCGGGGAACCGAATCGATGGTCCGGGCAATCAGCGGCTCGCCATAGATATCGGCAAGCATCTTGTTAGAGCCAAACCGCTTGCCCTCGCCCGATGCCATAATGACGCATCCAAGTTTCATGGTGATACCTCCCCTGAAACCATCGTACCCATAACTCGCGCCGCGGGCATCCACATCGAAAGCGCTTATCCCGCACGCCCGCGATGCAAAAAGGGGGCACCCCGCCGGTTGGCAGAGCGCCCCCTTTACATGGCTTACCTCAACCCGGCTTTAGGCCTGGAACCAACGGGCGGTGTTGCGCTCGTCGAGGGCCTTGAGGGTAGCGGTGGGATCGGCAACCTTCTGCAGGAACATCATGGCTGCGATGGCGTACGGCTTGTAGCTGGCCTCCTTGTACATGCCCACACGGTGCATGTCGAAGACGTCGGCGTTGACCTCGCCGTGCTCGCAGGAGACACCGGAGATGTCGGCGGGCAGCGGGTGCATAAAGATGGTGTCCTGGCCGTTGGCAGTCTTCTCCATGAGCTCGGTCGTGGAGCACCAGTCCTGATGGGTGGCGTTCTGGGCGAGCAGTTCCTTCTCGAGCGCAGCGATGCCGGCGTCGTCGCCCTCGGCGTACAGATTGGTACGCTTCTCCATGGCGGCAAACGGAGCCCAGCTCTTGGGGATCACGATGTCGGCGCCCTCGAAGGCCTCGGCCATGGTGTTGACCTGCTTAAAGGTGGTGCCGGACTCGGCGGCATAGCCCTTGGCGCGCTCGACGACCTCGGGCATGAGGTCGTAGCCCTCGGGGTGGGCCAGGGTGACGTCCATGCCAAAACGGGGCAGCAGGCTGATCAGCGACTGCGGGCAGGACAGCGGCTTGCCGTAAGAGGGCGAATAGGCCCAGGTAACGGCAACCTTCTTGCCCTTGAGGTTCTCGAGGCCACCAAACTCGTTGATGAGGTAGAGCATGTCGGCAGAGGACTGCGTGGGGTGATCGGAGTCGGACTGCAGGGAGATGAGCGTGGGACGGTGATCCAGAACGCCGTCCTCGTAAGCCTGCTGGACAGACTCGGAGACCTCGGCCATGTAGGCGTCGCCCTTGCCGATGTACATGTCGTCGCGGATGCCGATGACGTCGGCCATGAAGGAGATCATGGTAGCGGTCTCGCGGACGGTCTCGCCGTGAGCGATCTGGGACTTCTTCTCGTCCAGGTCCTGCAGCTCAAGGCCGAGCAGGTTGGCAGCCTTAGAGAAGGAGAAGCGCGTACGGGTGGAGTTGTCGCGGAACAGGGAGACGGCCAGGCCCGAGTCGAAGATCTTGGACGAAACGTTGTTCTCACGCAGCTCGCGCAGGGCGTCGGCGACGATGTAGAGAGCCTTGAGCTCATCGGTGGTCTTGTCCCAGGTGTGCAGGAAGTCGCTGCCGTACATGCCCTTAAAATCGAGGCCGTTCAGCTGCTCGACGAGCTCGGTAAACTTAGCGTCCATGGAAATGTCCTTTCTAAAGATGAAACGATCGCAATGAGTAGATGTGCTCCGGCATGCGCGTGTGGCTAGAACATGCAGAGCACCATGACGAGGACCCGCCACCGTTGAGGAAGCATGGGAGATAACGACCGCGGGCCCCAAGTCAACAGGGGGTGCCGGGGACACGAGCGACCCCCGGCTCAACAAAATCGAGGAATGGGACTAATCGATCTTGTTGTTGGTCAGACCGGCGCGGAACACGGTGGCGTCGCCATCGGCCTGGCTCGGATCGTAGAGGTTCAGGGCAGCCACGTACATGGCGGCAGCGGTAACCAGATCGTCCTTGTAGGTGACCTCGTTGGGAGCGTGAGCCTGAGACTCGGCACCCGGGCCAAAGCCCACGCAGGGGATGCCGTAGCGGCCCTGGATGGAAACGCAGTTCGTGGAGAAGGTCCACTTGTCGCACAGCGGACGACCGGTGCGCTTGTCCATGCTGGGCTCGCAGCCGATGCGCTCGTCACCAAACATGGCCTTGTGGGCGTCGACGAGGGCCTTGACGTGCGGAGCGGTCTCCTTGTTGATCCACGTGGGGAAGTAAGCCTCGGTCTCGTAGACCTCGCCGGTCCAGGACGGACGGTCGTACATGTACATGGAGACCTTCACGTCGTCGCCGTACTTCTTGGCGGCCGGCAGGTTGCGGATCTCGTCCAGGCAGGACTCCCAGGTCTCACCGGCGGTCATGCGACGGTCGATGGAGATGGCGCAGGAGTCGGCCACGGCGCAGCGGCTGGGGCTGGTGTAGAAGATCTGGCTGACGGTGCAGGTGCCGCGGCCCAGGAAGCGGGCATCCTCGTAGTGCTCGGGGTTGTACTTGGGGTCGAGCATCTTGACAAGGCCCTTGATGTCGGTCGACTCGTCGCAGCCGTTGTTGTTGAGGGCACGGACGTCGGCAATGATGTCGGCCATCTTGTAGATGGCGTTGTCGCCGCGGTCGGGAGCGGAGCCGTGGCAGGAGGTACCGTGAACGTCGACGCGGATCTCCATGCGGCCGCGGTGACCGCGGTAGATGCCGCCGTCGGTGGGCTCGGTGGAAATGACGAACTCGGGCTTAATGCCGTCCTTGTTGTAGATGTACTGCCAGCACATGCCGTCGCAGTCCTCTTCCTGGACGGTGCCGACGACCATGATCTTGTAGCCCTCGGGGATAAGGCCCATGTCCTTCATCATCTTGGCAGCGTAGGTAGCGGAAGCCATGCCGCCCTCCTGGTCGGAACCGCCGCGGCCGTAGATGATCTCGTCGGTCTCGTAGCCCTCATAGGGATCGGCATCCCAGTTCTCGATGTTGCCGATGCCGACGGTGTCGATGTGGGAGTCGATGGCGATAATCTTGTCGCCTTCGCCCATAAAGCCCATAACGTTGCCCAGGCCGTCGACCTTGACCTCGTCATAGCCAAGGCTCTCCATCTCGGCCTTGATGCAAGCGACAACCTCACCCTCCTCGCAGGACTCAGAGGGGTGGCTAATCATTGCGCGAAGAAAACGCGTCATATCAGCACGATGGGACTCAGCAGCAGCCTTGATAGCGTCGAAATCGAGTTCTTTAGCCATTGTTCATAACCTTTCATACGAAGGGATCTACCTGTGAGGTGGCGGAGCGATACCTATTTGCTCCGCCCAGTATTAGCAAGTGGGGTATTCGCCCTCCCAGACGATGCGACGGTACTGATCCGGATCGGTGTCGCCTTCGGTGGAGAAGCAGAGCACGGAGCTCGTCTTGTCCAGGCCGATGAGCTCCTTGAGCTCGGCGTACTCGGGATCGAGCATGAGGGTCTCGACCAGGCCGGTGGTCACAGCGCCGGACTCGCCGGAGATGACGCGCGGGTCGCCCTTCTCGGGAGCGCCCAGGGTGCGCATGCCGCGAGCGGTGACCCAGTCGGGGCAGGACACGAAGGCGGTGGCGTGGTTGCGCAGGATATCCCAGCCCAGGATGTTGGGCTCGCCGCAGCACAGACCGGCCATGATGGAGGGCATGTCACCGTCCACGATGCGCGGATCGCCGTCGCCGGCGGCAGCGCCCTTGTACAGACAGGCGGCAGGCGCGCACTCGACCACGACGAAGGTGGGCGGGTTATCGGGATACAGGTTGGTGAAGTAGCCCACCACGGCGCCGGCGAGCGAACCCACGCCAGCCTGGACAAAGACGTGCGTCGGGCGGTTGATGGCCATCTCGCGCAGCTGCTCGGCAGCCTCGGAAGCCATGGTGCCGTAACCCTCCATGATCCAGGACGGGATCTTCTCGTAGCCCTCCCAGGCGGTGTCCTGAACGATGACGCCGCGCTCGCAGGCGTCGGCCTCGGCGGCGGCCATGCGCACGCACTCGTCGTAGTTGACCTCTTCGATGGTCACCGTGGCGCCCTCGGCGGCGATGTTATCGAAGCGGGGCTTGGTGGAACCCTTGGGCATGTGCACGACGGCCTTCTGGCCCAGCTTGTTGGCAGCCCATGCCACGCCGCGGCCATGATTGCCGTCGGTAGCGGTAAAGAAGGTGGCCTGGCCAAAGTCCTTGGCAAGCTGATCGGAGGTCAGGTAATCGAAGGTGCACTCGGCAACGTCCTTGCCGGTCTCGTCGGCAATGTAGTTGGCCATGGCAAACGATCCGCCCAGAACCTTAAAGGCGTTGAGGCCAAAGCGATAGCTCTCGTCCTTAACGCACAGGCTGGACAGACCCAAGCGCGCAGCCTGACCGTCCAGGCGGGCAAGCGGGGTGACGGTATATTGAGGGAACGACTGGTGGAAGGCGCGGGCCTTCTTCACGTGGTCGAGGCTCATGATTCCCAAGTGCTTGTCATCGCTCTTGGGCATCGTGTTGCCCGCCCACTGGATCTTATCGGCCATACGGTGAACTCCTTAAGTCCTCTCTTGCCGGCCCCCGCATACGCGTTTCAGCCCATTCCCATTCATGCGACTGAACTTTTATGTGGATGCCAAACAAAAAGTTTGTTAGCACTGTTCTATCACACTTTTTGATTGGCAAACCTAACAAATTGTTTGTTGCCGTAATCGGTACTTTTTCGCCGCCGAACGGTCATGAATTGCCTTGTTGATGGATTTGTTTGCGGTCATGTGTGGTTTATGGCACAGTGAGCCCAAACTAATTTTTAGGAAGGTACCCATGACCCCCGCACAGATTGAGTTTTACAAGCGCCTCGCACACGGTCTGGCGCTCCAATTTGGCCCCAACTGCGAAGTCGTCGTCCACGATCTGGAGACCGAGGACGTGGACCACTCCATCGTAGTGATCGAAAACGGCCACGTCAGCGGGCGCAAACTGGGTGACGGCCCCAGCCATATCGTGTTTGAGTCCATGCACGAGGGCGCCACCGACGTACACGACCGCGAGCCATACCTCACCAAAACCACCGATGGCAAGCTGCTCAAGTCCTCGACGATCTTTATCCGCAACGACGAGGGCAAGCCCGTCGGCATTTTGGGCATCAACTTTGACATTACGCTTATGAAGGCTTTTGAGCGTTCGCTCGACGCCTTTACCGGCACCGGCGGCACGGGCTATACCGAGCCCGAGCCTATTACCAAGAACATCGGCGATCTGCTCGAGGACCTGCTGCACGAGTGCGAGCAGTTTGTGGGCAAGCCCGCGGCACTCATGACCAAAGACGAGCGCATTCGTGCCATTGGCTACCTCGACCGTCGCGGCGCCTTTCTCATTTCCAAGTCGAGCGAGCGCGCCTGCGAGTTCTTTGGCATCTCAAAGTACAGCTTCTATAGCTACCTCAATGAGGCCAAGGCGGCGGCCGGCGACAAGTAGGCACTCGCCTGGATTGCCCCTCCCCTTTTGGGCGCGAGTTCTGGAAAGCACGAATCCAAGACCGAGCCGCTCGGGAAGTTCCATATAATCGATGTCATTAATATTTCGAAAGGATGGAACAGAATGGCGTTGAGCAAGGCATCATGCACCGGTCGCGGATTGATTCCGACAATTGGTGGACATGTGCACCGCATGTTCGATGAGGGCGAAGACGACCTGTTTTCGCTGAGCCTTGACGACGTGATGAATGATCGCCCGTGGACCGCCGACGAACTCATGGGCGGCGGGGCTCGCCCGTCAAACCCCAATCCCGCACTTGCGCCTAAGCCCGCATCTGCGCCGACTCCTGCGCAGTCGCCCGTTTCGACGCCCGCGCCTACGCCCGCACCCACTTCGGCGCCCACGCCCGCTCCCCGCCCCGCAAGCGACCCGTCCGAGACGGCGGCATTTCTCGCTGCAGCGACGCAGGGCAAATCGGCCGACAGCACTGTTATGTACAGCGCCCAGCAGTTGCCTGTTCCTGCGGCACGCAAGCCTCCGGTCGCAAGGCTCGATGAGCCCGTTGCCCGTCAGGTTGCCTACGATTCGTGGGCTGCAGCCGATCTGGATGAGACCTCTACCGGCATGCCGGCGCTCGACGTTCCAGTTAACCCGCTTTTTGCCGCCAACACGAGCGCCGCGGACTATGAGGGCGGTGCGACATATTCCGATTATTCCGATGACTATGCTGGCAACGGTCGCATCGAGACCGAGGACTATGGCAACGCATCGAGCGATTATCTCAACGATCCGTACGCTGCCACGCCTGCACCGGAATATGACCCGGAGGCCGCGTCCGCGCCGGCGTATACCAAAAGCACGGGCGAAGAGCGCTTCGCCGATTATTACGCCGAGGAAAAGGCGCTGCGTTTCTCGGAATTTCCGCAAGCAGTCAAGGTTGCCTTTATCGCCATTGTCATTGCCCTGCTCGGCGTCATTGCGTTTGAGGGATTCCGGCTGTTCTCCGGCCCCACCCAAGCGGAGTCGGAGACCCAGCAAAAAGAGAACGATGACGAGTACCTGGACATCAACACCCTCAAGGGCGACCCCAACGACGGAGACGACGAGTAGCGAGGACTGAAGGCGAGGGCTGAAGGCGGCCGCAGAATCCCGCATCCAGCACCGGCTTCTAAGTGCTGTTTTGTCATCCAGCTACACTTTTCCGGATAATTTGCCCATCGAATTAGACACCTTTTTTTCCGAAGTTTTAAGGTGCCCATTTCGACACTTTTCCGTACTTTTACACGGCTGATTTCGACACTTTTCCGAATGAAAGCCGAATAATCACTTGGGAAACCAACGCCGTTCACGCGTCATTTCGCGGATGGCGTTGGTTTCTGTCCGTACACGTTGATAGACTCCATCGTGCCTGCAAGGAGTGGGCGCATTTTATCCAGAGTCGGGGTAGAGAGTTGGCTCCACGATCCCGACGCCAACCGGCCAAGAGGCACGGTGGCCCTGCCAACATCGATGAAAGGAGTCCGTATGGGCAATTTCTCTGTGCGCAACGAGCGCAACTTCCACAACCTGACAGCCAAGCCAAAACGAATGCATCTTCTGGACAAGCCGAACGGCTACGCCTCGGCCATGGTCAAGCACGCATCGCCAGATCGCATCCCGCTATCTGGGCCGCGTTTTCCCAACGACCACGCCAACGGAAAGTGCGTCCTAGCCTGGACGCTCAAAACGGGATGCGCTTTCCAGATGGCATGCCTAGCGGAAACCGTGTCCCGGAATCAGGTCTCGGAACGGGTCGTGCTTTCCGGTTGAGTCCTTCAGCGGAAACCGCATCCCGGAATAAACACTCAAACTGGGATGCGCTTTCCAAACGACCGACCAGCGGAAAACGCATCCCATTCTGAGGCACGATTCCGGGACGCAGTTTCCGCATGCGGCCCCGTTGGGAAAGTTAATCCCGTTCCGAGGCTGGATTCCGGGACGCAGCTTCCGCATGCGGAGGCGCTCCAAACAAAAGGCCCCGACTCGCGATGGAGCCGGGGCCAAAGGCGCAGCGTATGTAGTTGATGCTGAGCGCGAACTGCCCGTCAACAATGGCTGTCCACGCTCTACCCTACCCGCGGCGACGGGCGCGGCTGTAGGGCGTATCCACCATGGGCAGATCGGGACGCAGCTTGCCGTCAAATGCGCGATAGGCGTTCTGTACGGCGGGCGCCGTGGGAATCGTTGCGATCTCGCCGATGCCCTTGCCGCCGTATGCCACGGGCAGCAGCTCATCCTTCTCCACGTAGATGGCGTGGATATCCGGAATCTCGGGCGCACGGAACAGCCCGAGCGTGCCGTACCTTGCCTGGGGCACGCAGTCCTTGAGCGGCCAATCCTCGGTAAGCGCATAGCCCATACCCATGAGCACGCCGCCTTCGATCTGACCCTGGATGGAGATGGGATTGACCACCTTGCCGGAATCGTGCGCGGCATAGACCTCGCTCACGCGACCGTCATCATCCAGAATGACCACATGCGTGGCAAAGCCGTAGCAGATGTGGCTCTTGGGGTTGGGAACGTCGGCGCCCAGCTTGTCGGTCGGCTCCAGGTACACGTACCCAAACTCGCAGCCCTCGAGCGCCTTGATGGCGGCAGCGGGATCTTGAGGATGCATACCCTGGCCGGCGACGAGTTCCTGTGTGTGCAGCTGATAGGCGCGACCGTCGTCGTACTCGATCTTGATGCCATCACCATGGGCGCTCACAGGAGCATCGGGTGCATGCTTGCCGGCCTCGATGTCAAGCATGGCATCGCGCAGCAGGAAGGCGGCACCGCGCACGGCCTCGCCGGTCACGACCGTCTGACGCGAGCCAGACGTGGTGCCGGAGTCGGGAGCGTTCTCGGTAGAGCACTCGCCATTGGCGATGCAGCGAAGCGGCAGGCCGCATGCCTCGGCAACGTCCTGCAAAAAGACGGTGTTGCAGCCCTGGCCGATGTCGGACGTAGCGGCATAGACCACGGCCACGCCGTTCTCGACGCGGATCTTGCAGCGGCCGGCATCGGGCAGGCCCACGCCCACGCCGGCGTTCTTCATGGCGCAGGCGATACCGGCGTGTCCGGGATGCGCGTAGTAGGCATCCTTGACCTCGAGCAGCGTCTCCTTAAGCGCCGTGGAGCAATCGGCAATCTGGCCGTTGGGCAGAACCTCGCCCGGCTCGATGGCGTTACGGTAACGAATCTCCCACGGATCCAGGCCGACCTTCTCGGCCAGCAAGTCGATCAGGCTCTCGAGCGCAAACTCGGACTGGCAAACGCCAAAGCCTCGGTACGCGCCGGCGGGCGGGTTGTTGGTGTAGTAGCCAAAACCGCGAATGTCGGTATTCTGGTACTTGTAGGGGCCGACGGCATGCGTGCAGGCGCGCTCGAGCACCGGGCCGCACAGCGAAGCGTAGGCGCCGGTATCAAAGTTGATCTCGCAGTCCAGGCCGGTAAAGTTGCCCTCGGCGTCGCAACCCAGCGTAAAGGTGCCGTCCATGGCGTGGCGCTTGGGATGGAAAGCGAGCGACTCGGCACGCGTGAGTTTGCACTTCACAGGACGCTGGAATTTATAGGCAGCGAGCGCGGCCAGGTGCTGGATGGACACGTCCTCCTTGCCGCCAAAGCCACCGCCCACGAGCATGGTCTCGACGACCACACGCTCGGGCTCGTTGTCCCAGCCAAACATGTGGGCGCACTCTTTGCGCGTGTCGTAGGCACCCTGGTCGGTCGACTGCACCTTGACGCCGTTCTTGTACGGGAAGGCGACGGCGCACTCGGGCTCCAAGAAGGCATGCTCGGTAAAGGGCGTGGTAAAGCGCTGCGTCACGGTGAACGCGCTCTCTGCCAGCGCCTTGGCGGCATCACCGCGCGTCACATGGCGGCTCTGGCACACGTTGTCCTTGAGCTCCACCGTGTTGCCAAAGGCAAAGAAGCTGTCGTGCAGGCGCGGGGCGTCGGCAGCCCTGGCCTCGGCAATGTTACGCACGGGCTCCAGCGGCTCGTAATCAATCTTTACGAGCTTCTTGGCCTTCTCGAGCGTCGCCTCGTCCTCGGCGACCACCAGCACGATGGCATCGCCCACGCAGCGGGTGATATCGCCCGCCGCGATCATGACGTCCCAGTCCTGGATAAGGTGGCCGACCTGGTTGACCGGCACGTCCTCGGCGCGCAGGATGCCCACCACGCCGGGCAGGGCCTCGGCCTTTGAGGTGTCGATGGAGAGCACACGGGCGCGCGGATACTTGGAGCGCACGGCGCTGGCGTAGGTCAGACCCGGCTGATCGAGCTCGTCGATGTCGTCGGGATACTTGCCCTCGCCGAGCACCTTCTTGCGCACGTCGATACGGAAGGCGCGCTTGCCCACGCCGTAGTCATCGCCGCGCTCCAGATCCTCGTCGATCTGCTTTTCGCCGCGCAGCACCGCAGCTGCCAGCGAAATGCCCTCGATAATCTTTTTGTAGCCGGTGCAACGGCAGACATTGCCGCGAATGGCGTACTTGATCTGCTCCTCGGTGGGCTCGGGATCCTCGGCGATGAGCGCCGCACCCGCCATGACCATACCGGGGATGCAAAAGCCGCACTGTACGGCGCCCACGGCGCCAAAGGCGTACACAAATGCCTCGCGCACGTCCTCGGGCAGGCCCTCGACGGTCACGATGTTACGGCCGGCGGCAAGGGCGGTGGTCAGCACGCACGCCTTGACGGCCGCACCGTCCACATGGATGGTGCAGGTGCCGCAGGCGCCCTCGGAGCAGCCGTCCTTGGCGGAGTGAATGTGCAGGTCGTCGCGCAGATAGCGCAGCAGCGGCTTGTTCTGAGTCGTCGTGCGCTCGACGCCGTTAACGGTAAAAGTGAATTCCTGTGCCATGGTGATTCCCTTCTACACGCCGGCGGCGATGCCGGTGCGGTCGTGGATGGCGCCATGCGGGCAGACGACGGCGCACATGCCGCACGACAGGCAGTCCGCGCCATCGATATGGGCGCAATTGTCCTCGATGCGGATAGCGCCGGCAGGGCACTTTTTGGCGCACATGCCGCAACCGATGCAGCTCGTGTCGCAGATCTTGCGGGCAATGGCGCCCTTATCCGTGTTGTTGCAGCGCACCAGGATGTTCTGGTAGCCGGGAACAAAGGCAATCACGCGCTGCGGGCACGCCATGCCGCACAGACCGCAGCCGGTGCATTTGGAGCGGTCCACGCGGGCGACGCCATCGACCAGTACGATGGCACCGTGGGGACAGGCCGTGACGCAGGCGCCACAGCCAATGCAGCCTTCGCTGCAGCGGGCGTCGCCGCCTGCGGAGGCGCAACCGCTTCCGCAGGCAACGTAGGCCACGTTATGTTGAATGGATTTGGCCATAAGAGACTCGCCTATTTCTTAAGAAGGTACGAATAGTTGTCGCGCACAGCCCTGATGGTCAGGCGGACGGCCTCGGGAAGACCGGTGTTGACGGCATCGACCGAGACGGTGCGGACCGTGCCGGCGACGCGGACCTTAAAGTGATCATCGCCCACGGCCAGGAAGCCCTCGTTCTCGGAGTTCTCCATGTCCTGCTCGCTCCAGAACAGGGTGAGCTTGTCCTTGTAGGGACGACCCTCCTGGTAGGGGCAGAACACGGCGCAGTTGCCGCACTCGTTGCACATGCCATCGACGTGAACGACCTGATGCTTGGCCAGACCCGGCACCTTAATGGCAACGTTGGCGCGGTTGGGGCACACGTCGCAGCAGACCTCGCACACCGAGCCGCAGCCCAGGCAGCGAGTCTTGGTGCAGTTGCGCTTGTCGCGGCACAGCGACCCCTTGCGCTCGTAGCAGGTGCCCTCGCGGCCGGCCTGCTCGTTGCAGTCGGCGTACTTGTTAAAGTCCACGCCGGCGATGGCACGAGCGACCTCGGCGGCGTCGGCGATAGCCTCGACCACGGTGGCCGGACCGCGACGGCAATCGCCTGCAGCCCAGACGCCCTCGACGCCGGTGGAGGTGGCGGCAAGGCGACCGCGACGGTCGTGTTCGACGCCCACGGCATCGTACAGGCTGGCATCGATGCCCTCGCCCACGGCGCAGATCACCGTGGTGGCGGAAAGCTCGACGGTCTCGCCCGTGGCGACGGGGCTGCGACGGCCGCTTGCATCCGGCTCACCGAGCTCCATAACATCGCAGGTCAGCACGGCGCCGTTGAGCGCCTTGGGCGCCAGCAGCTCGCAGAACTCAACGCCGTCTGCCAGAGCAAAATCGAGCTCTTCCTCGTCGGCGGGCATCTGCTTCTTGGTGCGGCGATACACCAGGCGCACGTTCTTCACGCCGGCCAGGCGCTTGGCCACGCGAGCCGCGTCCATGGCGGTGTTGCCGGCGCCGATGACCACGACATCCTCGCCCAGCTCGAGCTTCTCGCCCTTCTTGGCAGCCTCGAGGAACTCCAGTACATCGAGCTCGGCACCCTCGCCCAGGCCCGCAGAGCCGGGCATCCAGGCACCAGTGGCCACGACCACGTCGGTAAAGCCCTGGGCCTTGAGCTCGTCGATGGAATCCACGCGGGCGTTGAGCTGCACCTTGGCACCAAAGGCCAGGCAGAGCTCGGCATCGTGGGAGATATCATCGCTGGCGATACGGAACTCGGGGATCACGTGACGGACCACGCCGCCGAGTGAATCGCGGGCCTCGAAGATGGTGACGGGCACGCCGGCGCGCGTCAGGAAGAACGCCGTCGCCAGGCCGGCCGGGCCGCCGCCGATAACGGCAACGTTGCGCTCACCGTCGTTGGCGATGGCCTGGGCGCGCAGCTTGGGCAGCACGGCAGTCATGGCCTCGCGGGCGGCCTTGAGCTTGCTGGCGCGGATCTGGGCGCCCTCGGGCTCGTAGAACGCACGCTCGCAGGCACGACCGCAGGGATGCGGGCAGATGGTGCCGGTAATGAACGGCAGGGCGTTGCGCTCGATGATGATGTTGAGTGCGTCCTCGTAGCGGCCCTCGTCAACAGCCGCCAGGTAGGCAGGAATATCCTGCTGGATGGGGCAGCTCGTGCGGCACGGCGTGGTAAAGCAGTCGGAAAGCGGGCTCTTGCCGGCAACCTTGCGGTCGGGCAGCGGGCGCAGCGGCTTCTTATAGAGCGGATTGGTGAGCGAGTCGGTCTGGATCGCGGTCACGGCCTCGAGAGAGACGCCCGCGAACGGCTTGCCGTCCAGGTCGGCAAACTCGCCGGCCATCTGGCTAAAGCGCTCGTAGCCACCGGGCTTGAGCACGTCGGTCGCCAGGGTGACGGGCCAAATGCCGGCATCGTACAGAGCGCGGATGTTGTAGACCGTGGCGCCGCCGGAGTAGCTGATGCGCAGCTTGCCATCGAACTGCTCGGTAATGCGGCGGGCGGCCTCGATGGTCAGCGAGAACAGCGAACGGCCGGACATGTACATCTCGGTGGAAGGCAGCTCGTTCCTCGTCACGTCGACGGGGAACGTGTTGGTCAGCTTGACGCCAAACTCCAGGCCGCGCTCGGCACACAGGGCAATCAGGCGCTCGAACATGGGCACGGCGTCGGCCCATTGCAGGTCCTCGCGGAAGTGCGTGTCATCGAAGACGATGTAATCAAAGCCCAGCTCGTTGAGGCGCTGGCGGGCAAACTCATAGCCCAGCAGCGTGGGGTTGCACTTGATGTAGGTGTTGAGGCCCTTCTCGGTGATCAGATAGGTCGCGATGCGCTCGATCTCCGCCGGCGGGCAGCCATGCAGCGTTGACTCGGTAATGGAGTTGGAGACGCGCGCCGGGATGGACTCGACAAACGCGGCATCGACATGCTCAAACTTGTCCAGGTTGGCGAGCGCCCACGTGCGGCACTCGTTCCAGACGTCGGAGCCGCTGGCGTCCTTCATGCCCTCGATGTAGGCATCGACCTTGGGGCTCTTGATGCCCTCGAGGTCATAGCCCACGGACATGTTAAAGACAAAACCGTCCGGGCTGCCCAGGCCGTACTCGCGAGCGATCAGGTGGCAGGCAAACCATGCCTTCACGTACTCGGCAAAGGCCTGCGGAACCTCGAGCTCGGTCGACCACTCGCAGTTGTAGCACTCGTCCTGCGCCACAATGCAGGGCTTGTTCACACACTTGGAGAGCTCCTCGCCGTCCATAACCTGGACGGTCTTGAGCTCAAAGAAGCGGGAACCGGCCACGTAGGATGCCACGATGTTCTGGGCAAGCTGCGTATTGGGGCCGGCGGCCGGGCCAAACGGGGTCTCGATGCGCTCGTCAAAAATGGGAAGCGCGCCCTCCTGATTGGTCGTGACCATCTTACGCACGCCAAAGATGGCGTCCTGGGTCTTGTGCTCCTCGATGATCCAGTTCATCAGCTGCGAAAACGGGATCGGCCTCATGATGTCGCTCATAGTGAGCTCCTCTCTGTAACGCCCGGCGAGACCGCGCGGCGGGCGCAAATACGGTGTAGCGCTAGCACAGCGCCGGCGACCCCGCGGAGGTCGCCTATACGCGCGTCGGATGCGGCGAAACATCCGGCGCGCGTGAATCTACTTGTGAATTAGTAGGTGCGATCGTTGAGCGTGCTCCAGAGCTTCTTGGACTCAGCCATGGTCCACACGTTGATCTTGTCCTCATCAATGCCAACGAACTCGCGATCCTTGTACAGGACGCGGCCGTTGATGATGGTGGTGCGGCAGTTTTTGCCCATCATGCCAAAGAGCATGTGGCCGTCGATGTTCTCCTCGCTCAGCGGCGTAAAGGGCTTGTAGTCCATGACGATGACGTCGGCGGCAGCGCCGGCCTCGAGCACGCCGAGCTTGCGATCGAAGTACTTGCTCGCCATCTTGGCGTTGTTCTCGAACAGCATCGTCATGGCCTCGCACCAGCCCACGTTGGGCATGGCGGCGTTGTGGCGCTGGATGATCAAGAAGACCTTGAGGCTCTCGAGCATATCGTGGGTGTAGGCGTCGGTGCCCATGCACACGGGGATGCCGCGGCGGAAGAACTCGAGCACGGGGGCGCAGCCCACGGCGTTGCCCATATTGGATTCGGGGTTGTTGACGAGCCAGGTGCCGGACTCCTTGACGATATCCATCTCGGCAGGCGTCACGTGGATGCAGTGACCCAGCATGGTGTCGGGACCCAGCAGGTTGTGCTGCAGCAGGCGCTCGACGGGGCTGATGCCGCCGCGGTTGAGGCGGGAGTCCCAAACGTCATTCATGCCCTCGCACACATGGATGTGGAAGCCGGTCAGGCCGTTGTTGGCCTCGGCCATCTTGTCCATGGTCTCGTCCGACAGCGTAAAGGTGGCGTGACCGCCAAACATGGCGGCGATCATGTGGTTGTCGTTATCGCGACGCTCTTTGGCGGCCCACTGGGCAAATTCGGCGTTCTCGGCAATGGCCTGATCGCACTTTTCCTGGCCGCGGCGGTCGGAAACCTCGTAGCACAGGCACGAACGCATGCCCAGCTCCTGAGCGGCGTCCTTAATGGTAAAGAGGCTGCCCGGAATCTCGCAGAAGCTCGCGTGGTGATCGAAGATCGTGGTGACGCCGTCGCGGATGGAATCCAAAATCGTGGCATAGGCGCTGGCCTTGGTGCCGTCGAGCGTCAGGTTGTCGTCAATCTTCCACCACTGCTGCTCAAGATTCTCCAGGAAGTTGGTGGGGTTGCAGCCCTTAATGGCAAGGCCGCGGGCCAGACCCGAGTAGATGTGGGTGTGGCAGTTGATAAGTCCGGGCATGATGAGGTTGCCCTGGGCGTCGACGTACTCGGCATCCGGGTACTTGGCCTTGAGCTCGCGCTCGGGGCCCACTTCGACGATCGTATCTCCGTCAATGGCGACCGCACCGTTGGGAATAAACGGAGTCTGAGCGTTGCGGGTAAAGACGGAACCGTTAGCGACCAGAAGCATAAATGCTCCCTTCAACATCAGGGGCGGGGTTTGACACCTCTGACATGGCGGAAGTGCGAAGCGCCGGCCTACACCGGAAACGGGCCCTCTCCCGTCAACGCTTCACCAAAGGGACAAGCCCTTTGAAGTGCGGCTTGGCGCCGCATGGCGCCGGCGGACGAGGCGATGCGTCCGCCGGCGAATAGCACCGAATTGGTTACTTCTTGCTCTCGGGCAGGACCAGATCCACAGCGGCATCCTTGGCGGCATCGATGTGCTGAGCCACGACCGGCGTCTGCGGAAGGATCAGGTTAAGGACAATGGCCATGATGGCGGTGGGGGTCACGGCGTTGGAGCCGATGACGGTGGACACCCAGGCGGGCATGCCCTCGCCGGCGAGGCAGCCGCTGGCCATCCAAATACCCAGGCCAAAGACGACCGAGGTGCCGACGATGGTGGTGGTGCGCTGCGTGAGGCCCTCGCGGGTGAACATGCGCACACCGTTCATGGTGATGGTGCCAAAGACGCCGACGGTCGCGCCGCCGATGACAGGCTGCGGGATGGCGGAGAGCACGGCAGAGAGCTGCGGGAACAGACCGGCGATGGCAAAGACGGCCGCGATGATCACAAAGACCCACTTGTTGACGACCTTGTTGGAGCAGATGATGCCCACGTTCTGGCCAAGGGCGCTGGTGGGAAGACCGCCCAGCAGGCCGCCGACCATAGAGGTGAGGCCCTGGGACACAATAGCGCCGGAGAGCTCGCGCTCGGTGGGCATACGGTCGATGGAGCCCAGGCAGGCGGCGGAAACGTCACCGATAACCTGGATGGCGACCATGGGGAACACGACAGCGAGGGTAATGCAGACCTCGGGATCAAACTCGAGCGCGTAGGGCATGAGCTTGGGAAGGGCGAAGACCTGAGCGGTGGCGACGCTGGAGAAGTCGATCATGCCAAAGGGAATCGAAACGATCATGCCAACGATCATGCCAAAGAACACGGATCCCAGCTTGAGCGTGCCCTTGCCAAAGTTGGCGAGCGCAAAGACCACGGCGAAGGTGATAAGAGCGACGCACCAGGCCTGCGGGGTGCCCCACAGCGGCGTACCCATACCGCCGGCCATATACTTGACAGCCGTGGGATAGAGAGAGACGCCAATGGAGAAGATGACCGTACCGGTCACGACGGGCGGGAATAGCCACTTAATCTTGCTGTAAGCCAGACCAAAGAGGACCGCGACGGCGCCGCCGACGATCTCGCCGCCCAGCAGCGCACCAAAGCTAAAGCCCGAGGCACCCATGGCCTGGAGGGCCGGGAGGAACGCGAACGAAACGCCCATGACGATGGGCAGGCCGCCGCCGATGCGACGGAAGGGAGCGAAGGCCTGAAGGGCCGTGTCGATTGCCGAAAGAATGAGCGCGACCTGGATGATGTCGGTGCTCTGCTGGCTATTAAAGCCGTAGACGCCGGCCATGATGACAGCCGGGGTGATGATACCGGCAAACGAAGCCAGTACGTGCTGAAGGGCACACGGGATCATTTCCTTAACGGGAGGCATGCCTTCACGAGTGAACAGGGCTTCAGTGCCGTTCTTAACCGTCTCCTGGGTCATTTGACCACCAATCCTCGAAATAGTTGTTTTCGCATCTAACGCTCTATTGTGACGCAGTGCGGGGTTGAGGTTGTGCCTTCGTTGCATATCGTATTAAAGATGATTCTCATTCTCAATAATAATTTTTTGTTATCAGACTATTCTTGAGCTGAGACAATGCATTTCCGCAGGTCAAGAAAGTGTCTGGTCAAAATAACATCTAACTATTCTTTTGGTCGACCGTTTACCGCCAAATTCCTACCGTTCGTCTGTATTACGCAATGTACCTGCGAATATGCGAGATGAGGAATGGCGTGTTACCATGAGAAAAAATTGTTATGAACATTTTCGATTTCACCCCAAGGAGTTGCCCGTGAACGAGACCGTACGTCGCTTTTTGCCGATGGTCGATTTCCTGGAGCAGGTACTCGGTAAGAACAGCGAAATCGTGCTGCACGATTTCTCAGATCCCGACCACGCCATCGTCGATATTCGCAACGGCATCGTGAGCGGCCGCAAGGTCGGCGGTCCCGCCACCGATCTGGCACTCAAGATCATGCACGACGCCAAGTATCGCGACCTGCCGTTTATTACGGGCTACGAGGGGCGCGGTGCCGGTGGCAAGACGTTGGAGTCAGCGACGTACTTTATCCGCGAGAATGACGAGATCGTCGGCATGCTCTGCGTCAACACCGATCTTTCCACGGTACGCTCTATCAACGCCATAGCTCAGCAGCTCATGGCTTGCTTCGACGCTGCGCCTAGGCAGGCGGAGCCCGCGTCTATCGAGGTCGAAAGTCTTTCGGAGTCTACACAGGAGCTCATCGACCGCAGCATTGCCGAGTTGCTGAGCGCGCGCGGGCTGGATGTGGCGTCGCTTGGTCAGAGCGACCGCGTGGACGTGATTCGCCACCTTAACGGCAATGGCGTATTTATGCTCAAGGGCGCTGTTGCCTGCGCTGCCACCGCGCTGGGCATCTCGGAGCCCAGCGTCTACCGCTACCTGCAAAAAGTTCGCAAGGAGGGCTAACGAGCAAAATGGAGCGCGGCTCCACAAGCGATCCGTCACTTAACAAAAGACCCTGCAGCTCGCACGCGCTGCAGGGTCTTTTTGCATGTCATGTTTAGTTGTTGCCAACGCCTTAGAGAGCGGCGACGACCTCGATCTCGACCAGACCGCCAGCCGGAAGGGCGGCAACCTGGAAAGCGCTGCGCGCGGGGAACGGGGCCTCGAACTTGGAGGCGTAGATCTCGTTCACGGCAGCGAAGTCGGCAATGTCGGCCAGGTAGACCGTGGTCTTGACGACATCGGCAAACGTAGCGCCGGCGGCAGTCAGCAGGGCCTCGACGTTAGCAAGGGACTGCTTGGCCTGGGCCTCGACGCCCTCGGGCATCTTGCCAGTTGTGGGGTCGATGCCCAGCTGGCCGGACAGGAACACCATGTTGCCGGTCTGGATACCGGGGGAATACGGTCCGATGGCTGCGGGTGCGTTATCGGAAGACACGACGGTCTTGCTCATGTTTTTCTCCTTACGATCAGATAGAGAGCGTGAGCGCGGCGTTCGCACCGGGAGGCACAATTCGGTCTGAACACCGCGCTTGATTTGGGATAGTACTCAAGGTTTCTGTTTGATGCAAGAATATTATCAGCTGGAGAGAATATTTTATCGCCCAACGGCGCCCGTTGGCAGCTGAACGGTTCTCCACGGGGTCAGCCAGCCTAAGCTGCTGAAGACTTTATCCCGCTTGGAGCACGGGCATCGCCTGCCGCAACGGCACCACTATACTTTTGAATATCTGAGCATTTTGAAAGGCAGGATATGACCGCAACCGCCAGTCGAACCACCAACCGCAGACCCGAGCTTTTGGCGCCCGCCGGAGGGCCCGAGCCCTTTGCCGCCGCGCTCGCTGCCGGGGCAGACGCCATCTACTGCGGCATGGGCAGCTTCAACGCCCGCCGCAAGGCAACCAACTTTACCGACGAGGCCTTTGAGCAAGCCTGCCGCGCCGCGCATCTAGCCGGGTCGCGCGTCTACGTCACGGTAAACATCGTCATCAAGCAGTCTGAGATGGGCGATGCGCTGCAACTCATCCATCGCTGCTCCACGCTGGGCGCCGACGCCTTCATTATCCAGGACTGGGGTCTGTTCTTTGAGGTCAAGCGCACCATGCCCGGCATCGAGACACACATCTCGACCCAGGCGAACATCCACGACGACCGCGGAACCCTTTGGTGCCGTGAGCAGGGCGCCGACCGCGTGACTCTCTCGCGCGAGCTCTCCATCGACGAGATCGCCGCCATTCACAACGCCGCGCCCGATGTGGACCTTGAGGTCTTTAGCCACGGTGCCATCTGCTTTTGCTACTCGGGTCTGTGCCTGCTGTCGAGCTTTGCCATGGCTGGCCGCTCGGCCAACCGCGGCATGTGCGCCCAGCCCTGCCGCCTACCCTACAAGCTAATTGACGAGAACGGCCGCTCGCTCTCCCCTGCCGGACGCGAGCGCGCGCTGTGCCCGCGCGACACCAACACTTCGCAGCTTGTTCGCCGTCTGTATGACGCCGGCGCCGCATCGCTCAAGCTCGAGGGCCGCATGAAGGCCCCCGATTACGTGTATTCCATCGTCGACGTGTATCGTCATCAGATTGATGACATGCTGGCCGATGTTTCGACCTCTAAGGATGAGGATGCGGCCCGCCAGCGACAGCTCAAGCGCTGCTTTAACCGCGACTTTACGCACGCCTACCAAGACGGTACCTCGGGTGACGAGATGATGAGCTACGAGCGCTCCAACAACCGCGGCCAGATCGTGGGCACGGTGCTGGGCAGCCGCCCGGCCAACCGCGATGTGCGCGGCCTCAAGCCCGACGACCGCCGTCGGCGCGCCGCCATCGCCCGCATTGAGTTGTTTGAGCCCGTGGGCAAGGGCGACCTGCTGGAGCTTCGCCACGATAACGAGTTTGACCAGTTCCTGACCACCATTGCCGCCGATGATGCCGCCGCCGGTGACATCATCGAGTGCCGCGTGCCTCGCAGCATGCCCGAGGGCTGCCGCGTGCGCGTGATTCGAAGCCAGCGCGCCATTGACGCTGCCGGCGCCGCGCTCAAGCGCGATGTGCTGCGCCGCCGCGCCGTTGATGTAACCGTTGTGGCGCGTTTGGGCGAACCGTTTGCCGTCACGCTTACTTGCTGCGACGCCCCTTCGCTTACGGCCACGGCCACGGGCTTTACCGTCGAGGCCGCCAAGACCCGCGCGGTCGAGGCGTCCGATCTGGTAGAGCATGTGGGCCGCATGGGGTCCTCGCCCTTTGAGTCCGCGAGCTTTGATGTGGCGCTCGATAAGGGCTGCGGCATGGGCTTCTCCGCTGTGCACAAGGTGCGCGCCGCCGCCTGCAAGGCGCTGGAGGAGGCCATTCTGGCACCGTATGACGAGCGTGCCCGCACGCTCGAGCTGCCGGTGCTCGACAAATGTACGCGGCCCATGCCCGAGCACTACCGCGACGAGCCGCAGATCTGCGCCACCGTCACCTCGCTCGAGGCCGCCGAGGCAGCGCGAGCGGAGGGTGCAACGCGCATCTACATGACCACCGACGCGCTCGATGCGGCCGAGCTCTCCCCCGCCGATGCGTTTGAGCAGGGCATCGTGCCCGTGCTCGACGAGGTCTGCCGTGCCGTTGACCACGAGCGCGTCGACCCGTGGGTTGTTGCCGGCGCCACGGTCGCTATTGGCAACATCTCTGAGCTTGCCCTGGCCGCCCAGGTTGGCGCCACGGCCGAGATTCGCTCTTGCCTGCCGGTGCACAACACGCCCTGCATGGAGGCGCTTGCCGAGCGCGGGGCCGGTGCGTTTTGGCTCTCGCCCGAGATCACGCTCGACGAGATTGTCTCGTTCGGCGCCGCCGCGCCCGCGACTCTGGGCATCACCGTCTTTGGCCGCCCACGCGTCATGACAAGCGAGCATTGCATTCTGCAGGTTGCCAACGGCTGCATCCACGATTGCGCCAACTGCCGCCTGCGTGCCCGCAAGCTCTCGCTCAAGAATATCGACGGCAAGGTCATGCCCGTACGCACCGACATCCATGGCCGCTCTCGCTTGTACGATGCTTACCCCATCGACCTCACGCCGCAGGTACCGCAGTTGCTCGACGCCGGCGTCCGTCGTCTTATGGTCGACGGAACCTTGCTCGAGGCCGATGAGATTGGCCGTGCCGTCGCTCGCGTCCGTCGCGCCGTCGAGGCGGCTCAAGCCGGCCGCAAGCCCGCCGCCCGCCTGCGCGGCGCCACCTCGGGCTGCATGTTTGTGGGAATTAGCTAATCGAAAGGCTTACACGTGAACGAAGAACCTCAAGTCCTCTACTGCGACGCCTGGCTCATGGCTATCGATAAGCCTGCCGGCATGATCGTCCACGGTGACGGCACCGGCGAGCGCACACTTACCGACTACGCCAGCGACCTGCTGCTGGCGATGGGCGACGGCTTTGCCGCGACCGACATGCAACCGCTCAACCGCTTGGACCGCGACACCACCGGCGTGGTGTTGTTCTCGCTCGACAAGCGGACGCAGCCCGCTTTTGACCAGATGGTCATCGACCACGCATTCGAAAAGCACTATCTGGCGCTCGCCGAGGGCAAGATCGACTGGAACGAAAAGCTCATCGACAAGCCCATCGCCCGCGACCGCCACGACAGCCGCAAGATGCGCGTCGGTGCCAGCGGCAAGCCGTCTCAGACGCGCGTCAAGGTACTCAAGCGCCTTAAGAGCCGCCGAGGCCTGCCCGCGCGTTCGTATATCGATGTTGAGCTGCTCACCGGCCGCAAGCATCAGATTCGCGTGCACCTGGCCAGCGAGCGTCACCCCCTGGTTGGCGACGACCTGTACGGAACGCCGCGCCCCTGCGGCCTGATGCTCCACGCCCACAGCGTGTCCTTCACGCATCCCGTAACCGGCGAGCACATCCACATCGAAGCCCCCTGCCCCTGGGAGCCCTAAACCACCACAATGGGGACAGGCACCTTCGCGGTGGTTTTGGCCTTAGCCCGTCCCCTGCTGCTAGACCGTGATGACGTTGTCCATTGCCCGGTACTTGGCGGGGACCTCGCCTGCGGTAATAATCGTTGCGTCGCGGAAGTCCGCGAACTTGACGGGCGCCACCATGCCAAATTTACTGGCGTCCGAGATTACGAAGCGTTTGGCGGTATGGCGCATCGAGATACGCTTGACCTGTGCTTCCTCGATATCCGGTGTGGTGAGACCTTGCTCGGCCGCGATGCCGTTGGATCCCCAAAAGCCGCAGTTGAAGTTATAGCGGTCCAGGGTTGCCAAGGCATCGGGGCCAACGAGCGCCTCGGTCTCGGGTTTGAGCTCGCCGCCCAGCACCACGGTACGCATGCCGCGCAAAGCAAGGTGCTGAGCATGGAGCACGGAATCAGTCACATAGGTGACCGATTCGAGATGCGGAAGATGCTCGATGAGTCTGAGCGTTGTCGAACCCGAATCGATGTACACAAAGCTCTCGGGCTCCACGAGCGCCGCGGCGCGGGCGCAGATACGCTCCTTGTCGTCGTTATGGAGATCACTGCGCTCACTGATCGTTAGGTCGCGCGTCACGTGCGCGCGCTCAAGACTTGTCGCGCCACCGTGCACCTTGGCGATGCGGTGCGCTCGGTCGAGCGTGTGTAGGTCGCGTCGAATGGTAGAGGCCGTCACGCCCAGGGCATCGGCAAGCTCGGGCACCGTTACCGAGCCAGCCTGCTGCACCATCGACACGATCGTATTGAGCCTATCTTCCGCAAGCATCGCTTACTCCTCCTCGGGGTAGACGACTCCCCAATCGGCGCGGAGCTTGGTCATGAGCTCCATCACATCAGAAGCATAATCCAGAAGCTCACGCTTGGAATCGTCGCCGGCGACGGCCTGCTCGAGGTCAGCCATCTCGTAGCACAGGGCATAAGCCTCGGTGCCCGCGGCGACCTCCTCGCGATGACCGTCCGCGGTCCACACGATCGTCGCGTGATCGGCGCGCGGATACTCGTTGACCTCGACATAGCAATTGTCAAAGCTGATAACCGAGCGCTTTGGCTGCTTGGAGTGGAGCGTAAGGCTCACGACGCCCAGCTGCTGCTCGGCATTGCGGCAGACGATGCCGCCTGCAACGTCCACGCCGGTCTCGCAGGTGTTACCCAGAGACACGACCTCGACGGGCTGGCTCGCCATAAACAGGCGCATGACGGACAGGGCGTATACGCCAATATCGAGCATGGCACCGCCGGCGAGGTTGCGATTGTAGAAACGGTTGGTCAGGTCGCCGTACTCCTTGTAGCTACCAAAGTTGAGCTGAGCGAGGTTCATGCGGCCAAACTCGCCGGCATCCATGCGGCGGCGCAGCTCTTGATACAAGGGCATGTGGAGCACCGTGGTAGCGTCCATAAGGACCACGTTGTGTTCGGCGGCAATGGCGCGGGCCTCATCGAGCTCGGCGGAGTTGAGCGTGATGGCCTTCTCGCAGAGAACGTGCTTGCCGGCCGCCAGGGCGGCGCGCAGATAGGTGATATGGGTGTTGTGCGGGGTGGTGATGTAGACGGCGTCGATGTCAGGATCGGCGTAGAGATCCTCAACCGTGTCATAGACCTTCTCGACGCCGTACTGGTCGGCAAAAGTCTGAGCCTTGGTGAGCGTGCGGTTGGCAACGCCCGTAAGCTTGCGGCCGGCCAGGGCAAGGGACTGAGCCATCTGGTTGGCAATAACGCCGCAACCGATCACAGCCCAACGGAGCTCGGGAGCCGTAAAGATGTCGTTAGGGAACGGCTTGTCCTGGACCGAAGCAAATGCTTTGGCGGCTGCCGCGGCGTCGAGTGGAGCCTGCTTGGAATCTGCCATTATGTGTCTCCTGTGTCATAGAACGTCTTGCATTTCTGACAGCTCTATATTCGCACAAACACGCGCGTCTGTGCGCGTTTTTGCGTATCTCACCGCTAAACGGTCATTATTGCCCCGTAAACGGCGCATATATACGCATAGGTGCGTAATTAAACGCAATCTAACGCGCATAAACGCGCACACAAGCAATTTATACAGCACGACCCGCTCATTTATGCTTACCCAGTTAGGGTACTCATTTAAGTCTGTCCCCAATGAGTAGGAATAGAAAAAGGCCCGGGTGCCGTGGGGCATCCGGGCCTTTGCTAGCAACTTGATGTTGCGGGCAGCTTAGAACTTGTGGCCGCACTTCTTGCAGACGCGCAGCTTGTTCTTGCCGTCCTTCTCGTGACCGACGCGGGTAACCTGACCGCACTCGGGGCAAACGAGATTGACGTTGGAGGCGTCGATGGGAGCCTCCTGCGAAACGATGCCGCCCTGCTGGTTGGCAGCGTTGGGCTTGACGGCCTTCTTGACGACCGAAACGCCCTCGACAACGACCTTGTTCTCGGCGGGGAGAGCACGCAGGACAACGCCCTGCTTGCCGCGATCCTTACCAGAGAGAACCTGGACCTTATCGCCCTTCTTGATATACATATATCTCCCCTAACTACAGGGTCTCGGGAGCGAGCGAGACGATCTTCATGTACTTCTTGTCACGAAGCTCGCGAGCGACAGGCCCGAAGATACGGGTGCCGACGGGCGAACCATCGTTGTTGATGACAACGCAGGCGTTCTCATCAAAGCGAATGTAGGAGCCATCCTTGCGGCGGATCTCCTTAACGGTGCGAACGACGACGCAACGGACAACGTCCTTCTTCTTGACGTTGGCGCCAGGGGTAGCCTCCTGGACAGCACCGATGAACACATCGCCGATGCCTGCATAACGACGCTTGGAACCGCCAAGCACCTTGATGCAGCGAATCTTGCGAGCGCCGGAGTTGTCGGCGACGTTCAGCATGGTTTGCATCTGAATCATGGTAGATGTTCCTCCGAACTAAGAACCGAAGAGAGGTGCGCAGCCTTTATGCGGCTCGTGGTATGCAAACCAGGCATACGCACATCTTCGGAAACGTACAAGTCGTAAGAGCGACTGCTTATTTAGCGCGCTCGACGACCTCGATGAGGCGCCAACGCTTCATCTTGGACATAGGACGGGTCTCCATAACGCGGACGGTGTCGCCCACGCCAGCCGTGCACTCCTCGTCGTGAGCGTGCAGCTTCTTGGAGCTGGTCATCATCTTGCCGTACTTGGGGTGACGCTTGCGCTCGGTGATGGTGACAACAATGGTCTTGGCACCGGAGACGGAGGTAACGACACCCGTACGGACCTTACGCGAGTTACGCGAATCAGTCATGTTCTCTCCTTAGGTCCTACTCGGCGACAGCGGACTTCTCCGCTGCGATCTCGCGGGCGCGCTGCTCCGTGAGGACGCGAGCGATGTCCTTCTTCACGGTGTTGACGCGAGCGGTGTTGTCCAGCTGGCTGGTGGCCATCTGGAAACGAAGGTTAAAGAGCTCGGCGCGCATTTCCTTCAGCTTCTCAACGAGCTGAGCGTCCGAGAGCTCACGAATCTCTGCGGGCTTCATTAGTTCTCCTCCTTGGCGGCGGCGGCGTCCTCAGCAGCCCACTTGGCCTCGAGAGCGGCCTCCTCAGCCATCTCCTTCTCGATGCGCTGCTCAGCGTTCTTGGCAGCAACAATCTTGGTCTTGATGGGGAGCTTGTGCTGCGCAAGACGCAGAGCCTCGCGAGCGACCTCCTCGGGAACACCCTTGACCTCGAACATGATGCGGCCGGGCTTGACGACGGCCACCCACTCCTCGGGGTTACCCTTACCAGAACCCATGCGAGTCTCGGCAGGCTTCTTGGTGATGGGCTTATCGGGGAAGATCGTGATGTAGACACGACCGCCACGCTTCATGTAGCGGGTCATGGCAATACGAGCGGCCTCGATCTGACGGTTGGTGATCCAATGGGCCTCGAGAGCCTGGATACCAAACTCGCCGAAATGCAGCTCGGTATTACCCTTGGCCTGGCCCTTCATGGAGCCACGCTGCACCTTGCGGTGAAGAATACGCTTAGGGGCAAGCACTACTGACCCCTCCTCTCGGAGTTACGACGACGAGGACGGGAAGAGCCCTCGAGTGCAGGGTTGGGAACAGGCTGGCCCGGGAGCTTCTCGCCCAGGTAGATCCAGACCTTCACGCCGCAAGCACCCATGGTAGTGCTGGCGACAGCCGTGCCGTAGTCGATCTTGGCACGGAGGGTGTGCAGAGGCACGCGACCCTCACGGTACCACTCACGACGGCCCATCTCGGCACCGCCGAGACGACCGGAGCACTGGATACGGATGCCCTTAGCGCCGGCCTTGCGGGCGGACTGGACAGCCTTGCGCATAGCGCGACGGAAGGCAACGCGGCCCTCGAGCTGCTCGGCGATAGACTGAGCAACGAGGTTGGCGTCGAGCTCGGGGCGCTTGATCTCGACAACGTCGACGGAGAGCTGGCCCTTGGAGACGCCAGCGACCTTCTCAAGCTCGGTGCGGAGGGTATCGATCTCGGCACCCTTCTTACCGATGACAACGCCGGGGCGAGCGGTGAGGATAATGACCTTCACCTTGTCGCCAGCGCGCTCGATCTCGACGCGGGAGACAGCTGCGCGGGAAAGACGCTTCTCGAGGTACTTGCGGATCTCGAGATCGTTACCGAGGGTCTTAGCGTAATCCTTCTCTGCGAACCAGCGGGAGCGCCAGTTCTCGGTGATGCCAAGACGGAAGCCGGTGGGGTAGACTTTCTGACCCATACAGCTTTACGCCTCCTTTCGAGGAGCAACGACGACGGTGATGTGGGAAGTACGCTTCAGAATGCGAGAAGCGGAACCCTTGGCGCGGGGACGGATGCGCTTAAGCGTCGGACCCTCGTCAACATAGGCAGCGGCGACAACCAGGTTGTCGGCACGCAGACCGTTGTTGTTCTCGGCGTTCGCAACGGCGGAACGGAGAACCTTCTCGACATCCACGGCGACGGCGCGGTCGCAGAAGTGGAGGATGTCGAAGGCCTGAGCGACAGGCTTGCGGCGGATCAGATCGACCACCAGGCGGGCCTTGCTGGGGGAAACACGCACGTACTTAGCGACGGCGCGAACCTCGGTGGCCTCAGTTTCAATAGACTTAGTTGCCATTTACGGTTAACCCCCTATTTGGCCTTGTGGCCACGGAACGTACGAGTCGGCGCGAACTCGCCGAGCTTGTGACCAACCATGGACTCGGTAACATACACGGGCACATGCTTGCGGCCGTCGTGGACAGCGATGGTGTGACCAACCATCTCGGGGAAGATGGTGGACGCGCGGGACCAGGTCTTCACGACGTCCTTCTTGCCAGCCTCGTTCATCGCGGTGATACGCGAGAGAAGGCGAGTCTCCACGAACGGGCCCTTTTTGAGACTTCTGCTCATAAGTGCTTTCTCCTAAAACTCGGTATCCGAAATTACTTCTTACGGCGACGAATGATGTGCTGGTTCGAGACCTTCTTCTTCTTGCGCGTACGAAGGCCCTTCGTCGGCTTACCCCAGGGGGTAACGGAGGGACGACCAGAGGTGTGGTTCTTGCCCTCGCCACCGCCGTGCGGGTGGTCGACAGGGTTCATGACGGTACCGCGGACGGTCGGGCGCACGTTCATGTGACGCTTACGGCCGGCCTTGCCGATGACGATGTTGGAGTGATCGGCGTTGCCGACCTCACCGACGGTGGCGCGGCAGGTAACGAGGATGCGGCGCATCTCGGAGGAAGGCATACGGACGATAGCGTACTTGCCCTCCTTACCCATCAGCTGGCAGGAGTTACCGGCGGAACGGGCGATAGCAGCGCCCTTGCCCGGCTGGAACTCGACGGCGTGGATGAGCGTACCGACGGGGATGTCGGCGAGGGGCAGAGCGTTGCCCGGCTTGATGTCGGCGTCAGAACCGGACATGATGGTCTGACCGACCTCGAGGCCCTTGGGGGCCAGGATGTAGCGCTTCTCACCGTCAGCGTAGTGCAGCAGAGCGATGCGAGCGGAACGGTTCGGATCGTACTCGATCGTGGCAACCTTGGCGGGCACGCCGTCCTTATTGCGCTTGAAGTCGATCACGCGGTAACGACGCTTCACGCCGCCGCCCTGGTGGCGGGTGGTGATGCGGCCGTTGTTGTTACGACCGGCCTTCTTGGGCAGGGGCTCGAGAAGAGACTTCTCGGGCTTGGTGCAGGTGATCTCGGAGAAGTCGGAGATCGTCTGCCAACGCCTACCAGCGGAGGTCGGCTTAAGGTGCTTTACAGCCATTACAATCCCTTTCAATAGGAATCCGTTAGCCATCGCAGACAGGGATTCGAGGTTCTGCCTCGGGTGCGATGACACCGGACGTATACACGGTTCCGGGCGTGTCCATTTTATACGCCCAAAACCTTGAGCTCTCGCCTCCCCTATTTGGGAGGCATGAGCTCACTCAACAGCAGCGAGTCTTAGGCCTGGTTGCCAAAGACCTCGATGGTGTCGCCCTCGGCCAGCGTGACGATGGCCTTCTTCCAAGAACGGGTCTTGCCGGCGACATAGCGCACGCGCTTGGTCTTGGGCTTGACCGTCAGGGTGTTCACGCGAACGACCTTGACGCCGAAGATCTCCTCGACAGCGTCCTTGATCTGATACTTGTTAGCATCCTTGGCGACCTCGAACGTGTACTTGTTCAGCTCCATGCCGGAGAAGGAACGCTCGGACACGATCGGACGGATGATAATCTCGTGGGCGGTCATTTATGCAAGCACCTCCCCGAAGTGAGCGGCGATGTCGGCGGGCATCAGCACGGCGTTATTGTTGACGAGATCGTAGGTGTTGGCCTCGTCGGCAGTGATGATGAACGTCTTGGGAATGTTGCGGAACGACAGGTAGGCGTTGACGTCCTCATCGCGAACGATGATGGTCAGACGCTTGCCCTCAAGGCCGAGAGCCTTGAGCATGGCAACGGCAGCCTTGGTGGAAGGCTTCTCGAAGCCGTAGTCGTCGACGAGCACGAGCTCGCCATCGGCCAGCTTGGCGGACAGCGCGGAGCGCATAGCCAGCTTGACCTCCTTGTTGTTCATACGCTTAGCGTAGGAACGGGGCTTGGGGGCGAAGACAACGCCACCGTGACGCCACTGGGCAGCACGGATGGAACCCTGGCGGGCACGGCCGGTGCCCTTCTGACGCCAAGGCTTCTTGCCGCCACCGGAAACCTCAGAGCGGCCCTTAGCGGACTGGGTGCCCTGACGCCAAGAGGCCATCTGGCACTTGACGATGTGGTGCATAACGTGGATGTTCGGCTCGATGCCGTACACCTCAGCGGCGAGCTCGGCCTCGGCGACCTTCTTGCCCTCGCTGTTCTTTACTTCAAACTTTGCCATTTAAGTGTTCTCCTTGGTATGACGCTGGGCTAAATGGGCTGGGCCCTTAGGCCATACGGATGGCGACGAGACCATTCTTGGCACCCGGGACAGCGCCCTTGACCAAGATGAGGTTCTGCTCGGCATCGATGCGGACAACGGAAAGGTTCTTGACGGTAACGCGCTCGTTACCCATGTGACCGGCCATCTTGACGCCCTTGAGGACGCGCGCAGGATAGGCGCACTGACCGATAGAACCGGGGTGACGCTGGAAGTGAGAACCATGCGTCATAGGACCGCGGCGCTGACCCCAGCGCTTGATGCGACCCTGGAAGCCCTTACCCTTGGAGGTACCGATGACGTCGACCTTCTCGACATCAGCGAAATCAGCGACGGTGACGACCTCGCCGACCTTGTGCTCCTCGCCGTTCTCGACGCGGACCTCACGAAGGAAGCGGACAGGCTCGACGCCAGCCTTGGCGAAGTGACCAGCCATGGGCTTGTTCACGTTCTTGGCCTTGATGTCGCCGAAACCGATCTGGACGGCGTCATAGCCGTCGGTTGCCTGAGTTTTAACCTGCGAGACAGCGCAGGGGCCAGCCTGGATGACCGTGACGGGAACGACGTTGTCGTCCTCGTCCCAAACCTGGGTCATGCCAATCTTGCGGCCGAGAATCATGCTGATCAAGATATGATCCCAACTCTCGCGTGGTCTTGGGACAATGCGTACACCACCGAGCGTACGCCCCTAGAGGACCACTACTTACACGACGTGCTCCCCAGCCTTGTATTTCGCCCGGACTACCTGACAACCCTATTAAGCAGGCATTTTGTCCAGCCAGAATACTCCCCTGGTTTCACACAGCTGTTTAGTATACACGGCTGCGGGCGTATCCATCGAGATTCATATTTCACTCACATTGTTTACGCAGGTAAAGTGCGTGGCACGTTCCCAGTGTGCGGCGGAGGGGGCGGGCCTGAGACATATTAAGGTTGCTGCTCTACAGTCCTGCGCAAGACGGAGAGCACATTAAGTGCTCTCCTTTGCGTGCGGAACTCGCGATGACCTTAATATATTTCTCCGGCCCTCGCCGTGCTCGGGAGACGACACGCTGATGTCTGCTTAACTCTGCTCGCTCAGGCTAATGACTTTGCTGGGGATCGATGATTTGCCGCAAGGTAAACTTGGATTGAGGCGTATCGCCCTCTTCTCCCGACTTTTCCTCATCGAAATCGAAGATCATGATGGCGCAGTTGGGGAGTTTTGTTGGGAGCTCAAAGTCCTCTGGGACGGCAGCCTTGATGAATTGGCGGCTGGCGCTGCCGTGGCTTACTGCTAGAAGGGTTTCGATACCATCGGCGTCCATGATATTGGTGAGGGTGTCTACCATGCGCTCTTGCAGCGCCTGGCTTCCTTCTCCTCCGAATGGGATTAAGTCCTCGCCTGGATCCCAGACGTCGGTGGGTAGCGCGTCGTGCGGGCCCTCTTCGAAGGTGCCGTAGCAGCGCTCGATAATGCCTTCGCAGGGCTCAACGTCAGCGTCTGCGCCGAGAAGCTCGGTTGCGACGAGGCTTGCCGTGGCCATGGCTCGGCCCAAAGGGGAGGAGACCACTTTATCGGGGACGACGCCGTGGGCTTTGAGCCATGCGGCTGCCATCCCGGCTTGCTGACGGCCTAAGTCGGTGAGCGGTGAATCGCAGCGACCCTGGACCAGCTTTTTGACGTTGAACTCCGTCTGACCGTGGCGGAGTAGATACAGTTTCTTCATGCTCTCCCCTTCTGCATCAGTTGCTTTATCGGCGTGGCCTTACTCGTGGGTATGGCCTACGTAGTCTTCGTCGATCGTAATCTTGGCAATCGACTTGGGATATTCCGATTCGACCCGTTGTGCCAGCGCGTGCTTTAAGTCTTCGGCACTCATCTGCAGATCCGAGGGACGCACGCAGTCAAAGATCACGTTGGTGTGCGTAGGACCCGGCACACAGCGTAGGTCATGAATCGAGAGGCGGTTATCGATCTCCTGAGCCATGGCGTGAATGCGCAAGCGCATGCTCGCCACCTTGGGGTCATCGGTCACGATGGGATCGTAGTGAAGCGTGACGATCATGCCGTCTTCGTCCCTAAACGACTGCTCGATGTTATCGAGCGTGTCGTGGCTTTCCAGCGGGCTGGCTTCGGCCGCCATCTCGGCGTGCGCACTTGCAAACTTCCAGCCCGGGCCGTAGTCGTGAACCATCAAATCGTGAACGCCCAAAACGCCGGGATAGCTCATGATCTTGTCTCGAATGTGCTTGACCAGCTTAGGATCGGGTGACTGGCCCAAAAGCGGGCTCACCGTATCCTGGATGAGTTCAAAGCCGCTCCAGCCAATATAAGCGCCAACGGCAAGGCCGACCCATGCATCAAGATTGATGTGCGTCACCTGCGAAACAATTGCGCACGCCAGCACGGCGCCCGTAGCAAGGACATCGTTCTTGGAATCCTGCGCGGTCGCATGCAGCGTCTCGGACTCAATGCGATCGCCGAGCTTTTGGTTGAGGGCCGCCATCCAGAGCTTTACGACCATCGAAAGCACTAGAACTGCCACCAGGGCAAGCGAGAACTCGACAGGTTCGGGGTGGATGACGCGCTCGACCGAGGACTTCACCAGCTCAACGCCAATCAGCAGCACGAGCGCCGCCACGACCAAACCCGAGAGATACTCATAGCGACCGTGGCCGTAAGGATGCTCGGGGTCGGCCGGCTTGCTCGCCAGCTTAAAGCCCAGCACGCTCACGATATTCGAGCTGGCATCGGACAGGTTGTTCATGGCATCCGCCACGATCGAAACCGATCCCGACAGCACGCCAATTGCGCCCTTTGCAGCGCATAGTGCCACATTGGCGAGAATACACACCACGCCCGTCAACGTGCCCACGCGCGCACGGTCGCCCTGCGCACGCTTAACAATCCACTCAACCATCTACATCCGCCCCCACGATGCTATCTATATATCTATTGCTCAAACGGATTGTAGTGTAGCCACTTTGTCCCCCAGATACAAAAAGGCCGCAACCCACATGGGCCACGACCTTGGAATGTGACATGCAGGACTGTCCCTTTGTCGATCGATTTATGCGCTTGCTTCGGCCGCGCTCTTCGAGGTTTCGGGCAAATCGGCTCCGTCTTCTGCCGCCCGCCCCTTCGCCGGCACCACGCCAAAGCAGTAGCTCAGCGCCGCAGACACCGCAAATGCCACACCGCCGGCAGCGCAGCACCACAGCAGGTTCGAGATGCCGCCCGTGGCAAAGCCAATGACCATAAGGACATTCGTCATGCCGATGGTATAGGCCGTAACGTGGCCCACGGCCGCAACAAGGCCTCCGACGGCGCCGCCAATGGCCATGCACGTCAGGCACCTGCCATATTTAAAGCCGCAACCGTACAGCGCCGGCTCGCTTACGCCGCCAAGAACACCCGAGATTGAATAGCCCAGCATGAGCGCCTTCTCGTCCTTATCCGCAACGCGAAGCGACGCGCCAAAGGGCATGCCCCAAACGGCGAACGTTGCCATCGTCGCGGCGATCAGGATGCACGAATCCGTTCCCACACTCATAAACTGCGCATAGGCGAGCGATAGGACAACGTTGCTGACGCCGGCGATCTTTAGGAACTCCCAGCCCGCAGCAAGCCCCATGAGCGTGAGCAGCGACACGATGCCACCGGAATTGCCAAGCATAAACATAAGCTGGCCCAACAGCATGCCCAGATAGCTGCCCGCCGGTGCCGTAATACACAGCGAAACCGGAACCATGACAAGCATGGTCGCAAACGGAACAAACGAAAACGCCACGGCCCTAGGGATAACGCGCTTAAAGAAACACTCCACTCGCCATAGCACAGGCACCGAAAGGAGAACTGGAATAACAGTCGTCGTGTAATCGTTGACCGGCGCGGGAAGCAGACCATACACGGAAGTCATCGATGCCCCCGTCGTCGATGCGGCATCGACGAGCTTGAGCAGATCGGGCGCAATCAATACGCCGCCCAGCATCATACCCAGCTGCTCCGAGCAACCGAGCTGGCGGGCGGCCGCCCAACCAAGATAAATGGGCAAAAAGTAGTAGCCGGCGTTATAGAGCCAACTGTAGAACAGGCGATAGATATCGGAATCGGCAGACCACAGGCCCAGCATGCCTTCGCCCATAATGACAGCGACGGTGCGGAACAACGCCGCGCAGACAATAAACGGCAGCGCTGACATCATGCTTTTGGACAGATAGTCCACCACGGCCATGGCGTTTGATGAAACCGACGTTGTAAACGAGGTGTTAGAAACTTGTGACATGGAACGCCTTTCCCAATGTGACATGCGAGCTTTCCCTTTGTCACATCGTGCGGTACTGACCGATTGCGCGGTACTTTTCGTAGCGGAGGTTTGTGAGGGTCGCGTCGTCGAGCTGCCCAAGCGCATCGAAGGCATCAAATGCCGAGGACATGACGGCACCGGCGATCTCCTCATGCGACAGGCCCTTATCGTCAACAATGCCGTCGATGATGCCGAGCGCCAACAGATCGGGGGCCGTAAGCTTAAGCGCCTCGGCAGCCTCATTCGCGCGGTCGGTATCCTTCCACAGGATCGACGCACAGGCCTCGGGGCTCACGACCGAATAGGCCGAGCTCGAGAGCATCAGGATGCGGTCGGCCACGGATAGCGCCAGCGCGCCACCAGAGCCGCCCTCGCCTGTCACCACCGAGACAATCGGCGTCTTAAGGCCGCTCATCTCCATGAGATTCTGGGCAATCGCCTCGCCCTGGCCGCGCTCCTCGGCACCGATGCCGCAAAACGCGCCCGAAGTATCGACCAGGCACAGAACCGGTCGACCAAACTTTTCGGCCTGGCGCATCAGACGACGCGCTTTGCGATAGCCCTCGGGATGTGCCATACCAAAGTTGCGGCGCATACGCTCTTTGGTCGTGGTGCCGCGCTCGATGGCGATGACCGTTACGGGGCGTCCGTCTTTCCAGCCAATGCCAGCCACCACAGCGGCGTCGTCGCCAAAGTAGCGGTCGCCGTGCAGCTCCACAAATCCATCCAGGCCCAGCGAGATCATCTCGCCTGCCGTGGCGCGATCTGCCGAGCGGGTCTGCTTGACAATCTCGAGCGCGGTTTTTGGTGCGGCCGAGCGCTTGAACAAGTGTCCCAGCTTTTTGCCGCGACGACCCGTATGCACAATCTCGTGCGGAGCCCCCAGGCCGGGCGCGTGCCCTTCGTGCAGCGCCAGCAGCTCGCCTACCGTGAGCGCAATCTCGCCACGCGGAACAACGGCATCGCAAAAGCCGTGCTCCAGCAAAAACTCGGAGCGCTGGAATCCTTTGGGCAGACGCTTGTGCATGTTCTGCTCGATCACGCGCGGGCCGGCAAATGCCGTCAGGGCATCGGGCTCGGCCAGGATAATGTCGCCCTCCATGGCGAAGCTCGCGGTTACGCCTCCGGTCGTGGGGTCGGTGAGTACCGTGATATACAGGCCGCCCGCCTCGCTGTGGCGCCGAACCGCCGCAGAAATCTTGGCCATCTGCATAAGCGATGTCACGCCCTCTTGCATGCGCGCACCGCCCGAAACGGTAAAGCCGACAACTGGCAATCCCAGCTCGATCGCTCGCTCAAATGTGCGACAGATCTTCTCGCCCACCACAGAACCCATCGAGCCCATCATAAAGTTGGCGTCCATAAAGAAGAGCGCCGTATCGCAGCCGCAGATTTTGCCCCTGCCGCACACAACGGCATCACGCTCGCCCGAACGCTCGACCGCGCCCTTGAGCTTGTCGGCATAACCGGGAAACGAGAGGAAATCCTCCGACGCCAGATTGGCATCCCATTCCTCAAACGTGCCCTCGTCGACCGTCATGCGCATGCGCGCGCGACCGCTCACGCGAAAGTGTTTGCCGCAACGAGGGCAGACCTCGAGGTTGTCGTGCAGGCGTGCCTCATCGATCACACGGCGGCACTCCGGGCACTTGATAAACACGTGGCGCGCGGGAAACTCGGCGCACGACTCGGTTATCGGCCCCTCGAGGACATTGACCGTCTTCGCTTTTCTATTCATCAGCATAGAGATGCCCCATCAGATCGGTGTGATACATGCCCGACAAGAACTCGTCGTTTGCCAGCACGTCGAGCTGAAGCTCGCTGTTTTCACTCACGCCCTCAATCACGAGCTCGCCCAGGGCCGAGCGCATCTTGCGAATGGCGCCGTCACGCGTGGGCGCACACACGATGAGCTTGCCGAGCATGGAGTCGTAGTACGGCGGAACTGTCGCACCGGTAAACATGGCGGAATCCCAGCGCACGCGCGGACCACCCGGCACACGCAACGCGGTGACCGTTCCGCATGACGGCAGAAAGTCCGGCGTCTCGGCATTGATGCGGCACTCCATGGCGTGGTTGCGGACCGGCATGTCCTCCTGCTCAAAGGGCAGAGGCTGGCCGGCTGCCACGCGCAGCTGCCACTTGACCAGGTCGGTATCGGTCACAAACTCCGTAACCGGATGCTCCACCTGCAAGCGCGTGTTCATTTCCATAAAGTAGAAATTGCCGTCGTCCGAATACAGAAACTCAATGGTACCGGCGCCCTCATAGCCAACGGCACGAGCCAGGTCGCGCGCGGCCTTGTGCATGCGCGCGCGAATATCATCGCGTCCGTCGAGGCACGGCGCGGGGCTCTCCTCGATCAGCTTTTGGTTGCGACGCTGCACCGAGCACTCGCGCTCGCCGAGCGAAAACACATGGCCCTGCTTATCGGCCATAATCTGCACCTCAACATGGTGCGCCGGCGCGACGAACTTCTCCATGTAACACTCGCCGTCGCCAAAAACGGCCTCGCCCTCGGCGCGTGCTTCAATAAAGGCCTTTGCCGCATCTTCCACGCGCTCGACCTTACGAATACCGCGACCGCCGCCGCCCGCACGCGCCTTAATAAGCACGGGGCAGCCAATGCGCTCAGCCTCGGCCGTTGCCTCCTCGGGACTTTTGAGCAAATCGCAGCCCGGCACGATGGGCACGCCCGCCGCGGCAGCCGTTCGACGCGCGGCGTCCTTGTCGCCCATGCTGTCGATCACCTCGGCCGAAGGACCAACAAACGCCAGGCCATACTTGTCGCAGTCGCGCACGAAGCTCGCCTTCTCGGAGAAAAAGCCATAGCCGGGATGAATTGCCTTAGCTCCCGACTTTACGGCACAGGTGAGCACAGCATCGTCGTTGAGGTAGCTCTCGGCAAGACGCGGACCGCCGATGCAATACGCCTCGTCGGCAAGCTGCACGTGCAGCGCGTCCGCATCGGCCGTGGAATAAACGGCGACGGTCTTGATGCCCATATCGCGGCACGCGCGGATAACACGGACCGCGACTTCGCCGCGGTTGGCGATGAGCACTTTGTCGAACATGAAGCCTTCCTTAACTTTCGTGCATGAGTGCAAAAGACATATCGGCGCGGCAGCAAACCTCACCGTTGACGCTCGCAGTACCCGTCGCAAAGCGGAACGGCCCGCGCGCACGCGTGATGGTGCACACCAGATCAACCGTGTCGCCCGGGCGCACCGGACGCTTAAAGCGCACCTTGTCCAGACTCGTGTAGAACGGCGTCGCGCCGCGCGCCCCCTCATCGCCCATCAGCAGCACGCAGCAGTTCTGGGCGAGCATCTCGCACTGAATCACGCCGGGGACGACCGGGTTTCCCGGAAAATGCCCCTGCAAAAAGTACTCGTCGCCCGTAATCGTGATCTTGCCGTGGGCCTCGTCGCCCACCAGCTCGGCTTCGTCGAGCAAAAGCATCGGCTCGCGATGCGGTAACAGCTTCTTGAGCTCTTCTTTGTTCATGGATATCACCTATCCGATCCTCATGAGGCAGCTGCCAAACTCCACGAGGTCGCCGTCGGCCACGCAGATCTCGAGCACCTCGCCATCCGCCTCGGCCGTTACCTCGTTGAGAACCTTCATGGCCTCGATGATGCAGAGGGTCTCGCCGGCCTTGACCTTAGAGCCCACGTGCACAAACGGCTCGTCGCCCGGCGCCGGGGCAGCATAGAACACGCCGACCATGGGAGCGGTCACCTCGGTGCCCTTGGGCTCCGGTGCGGCGGCAGGCGCCTGCGCGGCGGGCTCCGGTGCGGCAGGCGCGACTGTGGGAGCTGCAACTGGAGTGGCCATAGCGCTCGGCATGGGCATGGGCACGGCAACCGGCTGTGCGGCGCTCGCGCGCTCGAGTTCGACCGCGGTGCCATCGGGTTCCTCAACGCGTACGCGCGTGAGGCCGCGGTTCTCCATAACATCGGCTATCTCGGCAAGTCTTTTGGAATCCATGCTCTAGCTCCTCGTATATCTACGCAGCGCGATGGCGGCGTTGTGTCCGCCAAAGCCCAGGTTGGTCGAAAGCGCCCAGGTAAGGTCGGCGCGAACCGCGCGATTGGGCGTGTAGTCAAGATCGCAGGCGGGATCGGGCGTGTGGTAGTTAATGGTCGGAGGCACCACGCCCTGCTCGAGCGCCATGGCACAGGCCATGACCTCGATGGCACCCGTGGCACCGATCATGTGGCCGGTCATCGACTTAGTCGACGAGACGTGCGCGGCGCGCGCCGCGTCCTCGCCGAGCGCACGCTTAATGCCCGTCGTCTCGGACGAATCGTTGAGCTTGGTCGATGTGCCGTGGGCATTGATGTAGAGACCCTCGGAAGGCTTGACGTCGCCCTCGGTCACCGCCAGCGATATCGCGCGGGCAATGCCGGCAGCCTCGGGATCAGGACTCGTGATGTGATAGGCATCATCGGTGTTGCCGTAGCCCACGACCTCGGCATAAATGTGCGCACCGCGCGCCTGCGCATGTTCCATGCTCTCGAGTACCAGCACGCAGGCGCCCTCGCCCATCACAAAGCCGTCGCGGTCTGCATCGAACGGGCGGCAGGCCGTCGCGGGATCGGGGTTGGTGGTCAATGCGCGGCAGGACGTAAAGCCCGCAACGGCATCGGGGATAATTGCAGCCTCGGCGCCGCCCGCGAGGATCGCGTCGGCATAGCCGTGCTTGATGGCGCGGAACGCCTCGCCCACCGCATGGGCCGAGGTTGCGCACGCGGTCACCACGGGCAGGGTCGGGCCCTTTGCCTTGTGGCGGATTGCGATATTGCCCGATGCCATGTTGGGGATCATCATCGCGATCATATAGGGCGATGCGCGGCGGGGCCCACGTTCGGCAATCGTATGGACGTTGTCGACGAGCGTCGTCATGCCGCCCACGCCCGAGCCCACGTAGACGCCCAGGCGCTCGCGATCGATGGCGCCTTCGACATCAAAGCCCGCATCGTGCATGGCTTCGTCCGAAGCCGCCATCGCAAACTGAACGCAGGGGTCGAGATGCTTGGCGTCACGCTTGCCAAAGTACTCGTTGCCGTCAAAGCCCTTGACCTCGGCTGCCACCTTGACGGCAAACGCATCGGTATCGAAGTGCGTGATCGGGCCGATGCCGCACGTGCCGGCGCACATGGCCGCCCAGGTGGCAAGCGCGGTGTTGCCGAGCGGCGACACGGCACCGATACCGGTGATTGCAACTCTCTGTTCCATCATGGTCTCCTCATCCAAGCCGTTCTTCGGCCCTGGTTTCTACATCGCCATTCCGCCGTCGACGCGTACGACTTCGCCCGTAATGTAGGCAGCCGCATCGCTCACTAAAAATCGCACCACACCGGCCACCTCTTCGGGCTGCGCCATACGCTTAAGGGGAATCTGCTCCTCGGTTACCGTACGCACCTTCTCCGAGAGCTTTGCCGTCATATCCGTCTCGACAAACCCGGGGGCAACCGCGTTCACTCGTACGCCGCGGGGCGCAAGCTCGCGCGCCACCGCCTTGGTCAGGCCGATCACGCCCGCCTTGGAGGCAGCGTAGTTGGCTTGCCCGGCATTGCCCATCAGGCCCACGACCGAGCTCATGTTGACGACGCAACCGCCGCGCTGGCGCATAAAGGTCTTGGTGAGCGCGCGCGTCATGTTGAATGTTCCCTTGAGATTGACGTCGAGCACGCGGTCGAAGGCGTCATCGCCCATGCGCATGAGCAGGCCATCGCGGGTGATGCCAGCGTTGTTGACGAGCGCCCAAATGGAGCCAAAGTCGTTGAGGACCGCTTCCATGCACGCGTTGACGGCAGCGGGGTCGGCCACGTCGCATTGATATGAGCGCGCCGTGGCGCCAGCCGCCTCGCAGGCGTCGCACGTCTCGCGCGCCGCATCGACGCTGCCGGCATAGACGACGGCGATATCGTAGCCATCCTCCGCCAGACCGATAGCGCAGGCGCGGCCGATACCCCGCGAGCCGCCCGTGACCAGTGCCACGCGACGTGAGTCGTTGCGCTCGAGCGCGCCGTTGTTCAAGTTGCCCATGTCATTCCTTTCGGGTTACAGCCCTGTGAACTATGCGAGCTCGTCGGCAATAGCTGCGACCTGCTCGACCGTTTCGCACGAATACACACGAACGTCGCTCAGCGTACGCTTGACCAGGCCCGACAGCGTTTTGCCGGGGCCGACCTCAATAAACGTGTCGATGCCTTGATCCTGCAGAGCATGCAGCGTGTCGACCCAGCGCACGGCATGACTCACCTGGTTGGCCAGCACCTCCGATGCCGTCTGGGGGTCCGCCGGATAGGGCGCCGCTGTCATATTTGCCAAAACAGGAATGAGCAACGGGGACGGCGCGTGACCGGCCTCAATATATGCGGCAAGGCCACAGGCCGCCTCGGCCATATAGGGGCTATGAAATGCACCCGACACCGCGACCTTCATGGCGCGGCCGCCAGCCTCTTTTACTAGGACGTCGAGGGTCTGCAGCGCATCGGGCGCTCCGGCCACAACCGTCTGCTGGGGACTGTTGTAGTTGACCGGCCAGCAGTCCTCGCCGGCCTGCGCAGCCAGGTTCTCGACTTGCGCAGCATCAAGTTTGATGACGGCGCGCATGCCGCCGGGGTGACGCTCGGCCGCCGTGGCCATCAATGCCGCGCGCTCACACACGAGCTCAAAACCCGCTCGCGTATCGAATGCCCCCGCAAAGGTGAGTGCAGCGACCTCGCCCAGCGAGAATCCCGCACAGGCGGCAGGCACCATGCCGCGCTCGCGCAGGGCGACGGCGACAGCCAAGTCGTGCACGAACACGCAAGGCTGCGTGTTCTCGGTCTGCGAGAGCTCCTCCTTGGAGGCGCTCCGGCACTGCTCGCTCGTCCCCGGGCGCACCTCATCGGCAATGGCGAACACCTCGGCAGCCGCCGGCGATGTCTCGATCAAGTCGACGCCCATCGCGGGGTGCTGGGCACCCTGGCCGGCAAACAAAAACGCTACGCCACCCATGCGCACGCACCCTTCAGGACGTGCTCGGCGCCATCGACCAGGTCGTCAACGATTTCGCGTGCGCTCTGGCGCTCGTTGACCATGCCGGCAATCTGTCCACACAAAAACGAACCCTCTTCGTAGTTGCCGCCCTTGGCGGCCTTACGCAGCGCACCGGTTCCCATAGCACCGAGCTCCTCGGCACTCGCGCCGGAACCCTCGCTCTTGGCATAGGCGTTGGTGAAGGGGCTCTTGAGGGCGCGCACTGGATGTCCCGTCGAGCGACCGGTCGCACGCGTCGAAGTGTCGTTGGCCTTCAGGACCATCTCTTTGTACTGCTCCGAGACGGTGCACTCGTCTGCGACCAGAAAGCGCGTACCCACTTGCACGCCTTCGGCGCCCAGCATAAAGGCGGCCGCCACGCCGCGGCCGTCGGCAATACCGCCGGCGGCCACGACGGGAATGTCGACCGCATCGACGACCTGCGGCACCAGTGCCATCGTCGAGGTCTCGCCAATATGGCCGCCCGATTCGGTACCCTCGGCAACAACCGCCGTGGCTCCACGACGTGCCACGAGGCGCGCCAGCGCCACCGAGGCAACGACCGGGATGACCTTGATGCCCGCCTCGTTCCACGCCTTCATGTACTTGGCGGGATTGCCGGCGCCCGTCACGACGACCGGCACTCGCTCGTCAATCACGACCTGCGCGACCTCGTCGGCAAACGGGCTCATGAGCATGACGTTGACGCCAAAGGGCTTATCCGTCCTGGCGCGCAGCTTATGAATCTGGTCGCGAAGCCAGTTGGCGTCGGCATTCATGGCCGCGATGATTCCCAACCCGCCTGCCTCGGACACGGCCGATGCCAGCGAGGCATCGGCAATCCAGGCCATGCCGCCCTGGAACACGGGCTTTTCGATGCCGAGCAGATCGCAGAGAGGAGTCTTGAGCATCTCTACTTCTCCAATGCCGCCTCGACCGTATCGGCGAACTCGCCGACCGTCTTGGGGTTCTCCTCGGTATCGAGCTGGATGCCAAACTCGTCCTCGACGGCGACGAGGATCTCGACGGTGCCCAGGCTGTCGAGGCCAATCTCCTCAAGCGTGGACTCAGGCTTCATCTCGACGTCGTCAAGACCAGCGGTCTCGCGGATAACGTCGCAAACGCGCTCGAAGGTCTTCTGATCTGCCATGGTAGTTCTCCTTTGGTTGTGCCCTAGGGCGTTTTTATTTCCTATGTGCGACTACTTCCAACGAAGCAGATAGCCACCTATATCCAGACCGGCGCCAAATCCAACCAAGGCGATCGTGTCGCCCGTGTGAAGTGCACCGGCGTTTGCCAGCCGGTCGAGGGCAAGCGGAATGCATGCGCTCGAAATGTTGCCGGTCTCGCGCAACGTGCGAACCACACGCTCGTCCGGCACGCCCAGACGCTTGACCGCCTGGCTCAGGATTCGTTCGTTAGCCTGATGAAATACAAAATGATCGATGTCCTCGACCGCGATTCTCGCGTCGCAGGCGAGCTTGTTGACCGTGTCGCAGATGGCGTTGACGCCGAACTTGAACACACGGCGGCCATTCATGAACAGCACGCTCGCGCTATCTGCGGAAGCCTTAAACGGCGAGGTGCCAACCAGACCGGGAACGCGCAACGTCTCGACGTCAGGCGCCGTCGAAAGCTCAACGGCAAGGGGGCTGTCTCCCCCAGCCTCAATCACTGCGGCGCCTGCCCCATCGCCAAAGAGCACACAGGTGGCACGGTCGGTCCAGTCGAGCGCGCGCGTCATCTGCTCGGCAGCAACGGCAAGCACGCGCTCGGCGCGACCGCGGGCGATATAGCCCTCGGCGACATCGAGCGCAAATACGAAGCCGGCACAAGCCGCCGAGACATCGAAGGCAGGGCACGTCGCGCCTAGTCGCTCAGCAACGGCACACGCCTCAGCGGGAACAAGGTGGTCACCCGTCGTCGTCGAGCAGACGATCAAATCCAGCTGGCTCGCGTCGATTCCGGACACCTGGAGTGCCCGCTCGCTCGCCGCTACGGCAAGATCGTCAAGTGACTCGGTGGTGCAGACGTGGCGGCTCTTAATACCTGTGCGGGTAAAAATCCACTCATCCGAGGTATCGAGGAACTCAGACAGCTCGTCATTGGAAACACTGCGTTCAGGAAGCGCCGAGCCTGTTCCAAGAATCGTGAAACCCATCACTAACCTCCTTTGAGTTGTTGACGTGTTTACATCGACCAAGAGAGGATAGCGCATTTTAGTTGTTGTTGACGTGTTAACATTAAATTGTCCAAATGCGACAAAGGCTTCACATTGTGTCTATCTCTCGACACCATTGCGCGATTGCCTTATTAACTTAGGAGGTAGCAGTTGTTATGGATGCCATATTAACGATAGTCGACGTAACCGGATCGACCAACGATGACCTGCTCGAAGCAGGAAAACAGGGAGCACCGCACGGCACAGGACTTGCCGCCCGGGCTCAGACAGCAGGACGCGGCCGGCGCGGCCACAAGTGGGATTCAACCGCCGGCAACCTATTGCTTTCGATCGTCCTGCGTCCATGCGTTAATCCCGCAAAGTACTCTGGTCTTGCCGCCGTCAGCGGCCTAGCGGTGCTCGAAGCACTCGAAAAGCAGGGTCTTGCAAACGAGATTGGCCTCAAATGGCCCAACGACCTGGTCGCGCGAGGACATAAGCTCGGTGGCATTCTAGTCGAGGCAGCACGCGACAGCATAGGCATGCCCTTCGCCGTCTGCGGCATTGGCGTCAATGTGAACTACACGCCCCAAGAGGTGCCCGATGGCGGCCTGGCGGCAATTGGCCTGTCAGACCTCAACGAGAATGTTCCCGCCGTCGATGTGCTGCTCGAGGAGGTCTACCACGCCGTCGTAGGCGCTGTAGACGCGTGGGCAGAACGCCTCAATACCATGGAGGACAACGCCGGCCCACTCGCGCCCGTCCACGACGAATATATCGCTCACCTCAATTGGATCGGGAAGAACGTTATCGCCCGCTCCCCCGCTGGGGACGAGCTGGCACGCGGCATTTTTAGAACGGTCGACGATTACGGTCGCGCAAGCATCGAGACCGAGAGTGGCTTGTGCGTCTTCCACTTCGAAGAAGCGTCGTTGCGCCCTCTGAGCGATTAAGGCGCCGCAGTCGTTCGCTCGATAGACGTATTCGCCGTCCCAAAATCTCATCCCAAATCAAAAGAGCCCCGCTACCGTAATGGCAGCGGGGCTCTGTAAGCTATGAGCGATATCGCTTAGAGCTTGATGTCGATGTCGACGCCAGCGGGGAGGTCGAGACGCATGAGCGAATCAACGGTGCCCGAGGTGGGGTCGAGGATGTCGATGAGGCGCTTGTGGGTGCGCATCTCGAACTGCTCACGGGAGTCCTTGTTCACGTGCGGCGAGCGGATAACCGTGTACAGGTTGCGCTCGGTGGGCAGGGGGACAGGACCGGAAACGCGAGCGCCGGTCTTCTGAGCGGTCTCGACGATGAGCTTCGCGGACTGATCGACGACCTCGTGATCATAGCCCTTGAGGCGAATGCGGATCTTCTGGGTAGCCAACTTAAACCTCCAAAGAGTGCGAGAGATGTTCTCGCAGGATTACGTAACAGGGAGCTCGAACTTAGGCGTTCTTGCTCATGACCTCGTCCACGATGGACTTGGGCGCGGGCTCATAAGAGTCGAACTGCATCGTGTAAGATGCACGGCCCTGGGTCTGGGAGCGAAGGTCGGTAGCGTAACCGAACATCTCGCCCAGCGGCACCTTGGCACGGATGAGCTTGCTGTTCTTGCGATCCTCCATGCCCTCGATCTTGCCGCGGCGACCGGAGAGGTTGCCCATAACGTCGCCCATGTACTGCTCGGGGGTCTCGACCTCGACAGCCATGATCGGCTCGAGCAGCTGCGGATCGGACTTCTTGAGGGCGTCCTTGATAGCCATGGAACCGGCGATCTTGAAGGCGGCCTCGGAGGAGTCGACCTCGTGGTAAGAACCGTCGAACAGGGTGACCTTAACGTCGAGGACCGGGAAGCCAGCGATAACACCGGTGTTCAGGGCCTCCTGGATGCCCTTGTCGATGGACGGGATGTACTCCTTGGGCACGACGCCGCCGACGATGGCGTTGACGAACTCGTAGCCGAAGCCCTCCTCCATCTTCTCGAGCTTGATGACAGCGTGGCCGTACTGACCGCGACCGCCGGACTGACGGACGAACTTGCCCTCAGCCTTCTCGACGTCGTGACCAGCGGTCTCGCGGTAGGCAACCTGGGGCTTACCAACGTTAGCGTCAACCTTGAACTCGCGGAGCAGACGGTCGACGATGATCTCGAGGTGCAGCTCGCCCATGCCGGCGATGATGGTCTGGCCGGTCTCGTGGTTGGTGGACACCTGGAAGGTCGGGTCCTCCTCGGCGAGCTTGGTCAGAGCAAGGGACATCTTGTCCTGCTCGGCCTTGGTCTTGGGCTCGATGGCAACGTCGATAACGGGCTTAGCGAACTCGATCTTCTCGAGGACGATCTCCTTGCCCTCAGCGCACAGGGTGTCGCCGGTGGTGGAGTTCTTGAAGCCGACGCAAGCGACGATGTCGCCGGCGGCAGCGTCGTCACGGTCGATACGCTCGGCGGCGTTCATCTCGAGGATGCGGCCGAGGCGCTCGCGCTGACCGTTGGAAGCGTTGACCACGTAGGAGCCGGACTCGGCGCGGCCGGAGTAAACGCGGACGTAGGTGAGCTTACCGACGAACGGGTCGGTCATGATCTTGAAGACCAGGCCGGAGAAGGGCTCGTCGAAGGAAGGATGACGCTGGATCTCCTCGCCGGTGTCCGGATCGGTACCGGTGACGGCCTCAACGTCGAGCGGGCTGGGCAGGTAGTCGACGACAGCGTCGAGCAGCTCCTGAACGCCCTTGTTCTTGTAGGCGGAGCCCACGAAGACGAGGTTGAGCTCATTGGCCAGAACACCCTTGCGCAGAGCAGCCTTGAGCTCCTCGACGGTGAAGTCCTCCTCCATGAGGATCTTCTCCATGAGCTCGTCGTCAAAGCTGGCAGCAGCGTCAAGGAGCTCCTCGCGCTTGGTGGCAGCGATGTCGGCAAACTCAGCCGGGATCTCGTCCATCGGCTCGGGGTAGGTCATACCCTTCTCGTCGGCCTTGAAGTCCCATGCAGTCATGGTGACCAGGTCGATGACGCCCCAGAAGTTGTCCTCGGCGCCCATCGGGACCTGAGCGGCCACGGCGTTAGCGTCGAGACGATCCTTCATGGTCTCGATAGCGTTGAAGAAGTCAGCGCCCACGCGGTCATACTTGTTGATGAAAGCGATGCGGGGGACGTTGAAGGTGGAAGCCTGACGCCAAACGGTCTCAGACTGGGGCTGAACGCCGGCAACGGCGTCGAAGACGGCGACAGCGCCATCGAGGACGCGCAGGCAGCGCTCGACCTCGGCGGTGAAGTCAACGTGGCCCGGGGTGTCGATGATCTGGATGCGGTAGTCCTTACCGTCCTTGTTCCAGAAGCACGTGGTAGCAGCGGAGGTAATGGTTACGCCGCGCTCCTGCTCCTGAACCATCCAGTCCATGGTGGCAGCGCCCTCATGGACCTCACCGATCTTGTGGGTCTTACCGGTGTAGTAAAGAATACGCTCGGTCGTGGTGGTCTTACCGGCATCGATGTGGGCCATGATGCCGATGTTACGGGTATCGGAAAGCTTGTACTTAGGCTTAGCCATGTTAGTTCCTTACCTTAACTTACCAACGATAGTGAGAGAACGCGCGGTTGGCCTCGGCCATCTTGAAGACGTCCTCACGCTTCTTGACGGAAGCGCCCAGGCCGTTGGAAGCGTCGAGGATCTCGTTGGCGAGACGCTCGGCCATGGTCTTCTCCTTGCGAGCGCGGGAGAAGTTGACGATCCAGCGGATACCCAGAGCGGTGGAACGACGGGAGTTGACCTCCATCGGGACCTGATAGGTAGCGCCACCGACACGCTTGGGCTTAACCTCGAGCGTGGGCTTGACGTTGTCCATAGCCTTCTTGAAGGTAGCGAGAGCGTCGCCACCCTCGGACTTCTCGGCAACGATCTCGAAAGCGGTGTAAACGATGCGCTCAGCGGTGGCCTTCTTGCCGTCAAGAAGGACCTTGTTGATGAGCTGAGTCACCAGGCGGTTGTTGTAAACGGCGTCAGGCTGAACCTCACGACGATTAGCTGCTGCACGACGCGGCATGTGAAATCTCCTTAAGTGTCTACCGTGCGGCGCTTAGGCGGCACACGGCGAAAGTATCAAAACGTTATCTGGCTTATTTAGCCTTGGGGCGCTTAGCACCGTACTTGGAACGGGCCTGCATACGGTTCTGGACCGGAGCAGCGTCGTAGGCGCCACGGATGACGTGATAACGGACACCAGGGAGGTCACGGACACGACCGCCGCGGACGAGCACGATGGAGTGCTCCTGCAGGTTGTGGCCCTCACCCGGGATGTAAGCAGTAACTTCGATGCCGTTGACGAGGCGAACACGGGCAACCTTACGAAGAGCCGAGTTCGGCTTCTTGGGGCTCGTGGTGAAGACGCGGGTGCACACGCCGCGCTTCTGGGAGTTGTGCTGCAGAGCAGCGTTCTTGGACTTCTTGGGCACGGAACGACGGCCCTGGCGAACCAGCTGGTTAATAGTAGGCAAAGCGTACTCCTTCTCGAATGATTCCAGCTTTCTGTAAAGTGCAACGGCTTGAATCGAGGGGTCAGCATCCCCCTACGAAACACGCAGTTCGATAGGATACGTGGCGTTAGCTGTGCCGTCAACAGACCACGCCGCCGGGCGTATCCCAAAATGAGTATATTTCCGCAAAGCCTACACAAAAGGAATCCCCTTCGGTGCGCGGGGGCGGATTCCCGGTCCGGGCGGCCTATCAAGATTTTGCCGCATACTTCCGAAATTCAGACGAATACCGCTCGCTTTAACCGCCCATTTACCGCAAAAAGGCCGCTTCCCCTCTTGGGAAGCGGCCTAGACCTTACGAATAGACGATGGTAAAGGGTACTTCTGTTTCGGTCTCTCCTGTTGATGTGTACCTCGTGCCCTCAAGGGTTACCGAGACCACTTGATCGACATTGATCAGTTTTGTCGGTACCGAGATGTTCTCTCCGCTATTGCGCGTCAGCGAGACATAGAAATTGTACGCGCCCTCAGCATCATCTTCGATAATCTGCTCCGATCCATCCTTGTAGGTAACGGTCAACTTTTTCGTGACTGCGTCAATGCCCAGATCATCGATGTGTGTCTGGATGGAAAACGGGCTGATCTCGAGAGGCAAGTCATCGGAGCGGAGTTCCTTTGTATCGACGTACGCTCCAACGCTAAACTCGGGCGTCGATGCTTTAAACTGCCTCGCACTCTCACCTTCGCCCTCGGTCCACTGGATATTCCAGGTGACCGCATGTTGAAAACCTCGCTCGCGATCCATAGAAGCAAAGTACATCGTGCCATTAATGACAGTATCGCTTGATGTGTCCTTATCAATGGTGCAGCGTGTGTCAGCCCATTCCTCGCCGAACTTCATGTTGGGCGTGCCGATGCCTTGTTCTTCTTCACCATAGAGAACAAGTTCGCCAGTCTCTGCTGCCGGCTTGTAGTAGTTAACACCATTTGGATTGGACAACGTAAACGTCACGGCACCGCAACCGTTTTTATCGATAGCCATATCATGAATGTCGAGTGTATAGCCGTTGCCCTCGACGGACAGATTGACCTTCTGTACTGAACCCTCCAAGCTTTGGGGCGCGATACCATCACCAAACTCTCTGGTGTAGGTATATTTAGTCCCCGACGAGCCACCTTGAGTCCAGGTAATGGACTCTCCGTTGCCATGGTTTCCCCAGGCAGAGGCAAAATAACTGGAATTGACGACGGCGTAGGCGACCCCTCCGGTCGCCAGCACTCCGGCAAGGCATCCGATCACGGCAACATACAGAGGCTTCGCGTGACCCTTTCGGCGAAGCGGCTCACCAGCAGCGGCATAAAGAACACGGTCAGCAAGATCGCTATCGGCTTGGACGGACTCGAAGGCCTGCTTGATTTGATTGGATTTCACGGTCGCCCTCCTCTAGGATGAACTTGAGTTTCGATCTGCCGCGAGCTAAACGCGTTCGAACTGTCGCGGCTGGTACGTGCAGCAACTCGGCAATCTCTGAAGTCGAGAAGCCCAGATAGTAATAGAGCACGATGGGGATACGGAATCGTTCCGGAAGCCGCATGACATCTGACAGGACGGCCTTGGTCTCATCCTGCGCTGTCGAAAGCGACTCGGCCAGGTTCTCAATATCCTCCACACGCCTCCATGGCTTTCGAAAGAGAGATTTGCATTCATTGATCGTGACCCGGATAAGCCATCGACGAAGATGTTCCCAGCTTTCAAATTGCGCATCGCTTTTGAGTAACTTCAGAAAGACGTCTTGAGCGACATCGTCGGCGTCGGCGCGATCACGCAGGTACGTCAACGCGATCCGAAACACGACATCCCGGTGGTCTTCGACCGCCTGTCTAAATGCTTGTTCTTCCATAATCACCTCCCGGTGACGTTAATAATTCTTGGTGAGGCCCTCACCTTAGATACGCTCTTGTCGGACGAAATGTTTCAAATTCAAGCAGGAAAAACCGACCAAAATAACCCTGTCCCTTTTTTGGCAGGTCCCCAAGGGATCAACGGAGCGCAACAGGTTGAGCATACGCAAGCGAGCGGCCCCCAGAGCGTACAAGGTGGCATGAAAAAGGCAGGGCATTGACCTTTTGGTCATGCCCTGCCTTTTGAATGACAGATTGTAGCTCTGGGGGCCGCGCAGCGACGGAGGTCGCCGCCGTTCGTTAGAACGGCGGAACTAGTTATTCCTCGTCGTTGTCCTTGGCCTCTTCGGCGTCGTCGGTGTCCACGAGCTGGTTGAGCAGCTCGTCGAGGGACGCCATGTCCTCGTTGATGGCACCGTTCGCGGGAGCCTTCTTGTCGTCGATCGGGGCGCCCAGGAGCTCCTCGTCGGCGTCGGCGTGATGCGTCGGCGCAGCGGAGGTGCCCAGCAGGATGTCGTCCGGACCGTCGGGGCTAAAGACCATCTGCAGCAGCTGCGAGAGGTCTTCCTCGTCGGCAACGTCGTCGTTGTTCTCGAGGATGTAGAGCAGGTCGTGGGCCTCAAGGCCGTCACGGAGCTCCTCGATTGCCTTGGCACCGATGCCGTCGATGCGCAGCAAATCCTCCTCGGACTTGCCGACCAGGTCGCCGACCGTCTCGATGCCGACCTCGCTGAACTTGTTGGTCCAGCGCTGCGACACGCCCAGGTCGTCGAACAGGTACAGGCGAGCCTTCTCGGCGGAGATGGTGTGGCCGTTGCGGGTGAACGAACCGTCAGCACCACCGAACTCGTCGTAGCCGGCCCAGTCGAGCTGCTGCGGAAGCTGCTCGTCCAGGTCCTTGAGCTCCACCGGAGCCCACTCGGGCAGCGACTTGGCGTTGGGCGAAGCCGGGCCGTCGATGTCCACGTAGCCGTCGGCCGTGCGATACGTCAGCTTGGCGTTGGCGTACGGCTTGAGGCCGGTACCGGCCGGGATCTTCTTACCGACGATGACGTTGGACTTAAGGTCGAGCAGGTGGTCGACCTTGCCCTCGATGGCAGCCTCGGTAAGGACGCCAGCGGTACGGATGAACGAAGCGCTCGACAGCCAGGAGTCGATGTTGGACGCGACCTTGAGCGTACCCAGGATGACGGGCTCGGCCACAGGAGCCTGGCCGCCCAGACGGGCAACGCGCTCGACCTCGTCGGCGAACTCGTAGCGGTCGACGTACTGACCAAGCAGGTACTTGGAGTCGCCGGGGTTGGTGATCTGAACGCGACGCAGCATCTGACGTGCGAGCACCTCGATGTGCTTGTCGTTCAGGTCGACGCCCTGGCTGGTGTAGACGTCCTTGACGCTCTCGACGAAGGTGTGCATCGTCGACTCGATATCGGTCAGCTTGCGCAGGTTGCGGAAGTTGACGAAGCCCTTGGTGATCTGGTCGCCGGCGCGAACCTCGCAGCCGTCCTCGATCTCGGGCATAAAGCGCACCGATGCGGGGACGCGACGCTCGTCGAGGACACGGGTGTGATCCTCGGAGTCGGTGAGCGTCAGCACGTACTCGGACTTCTCGGGCTTAATCGAGAGGTGGCCGGAGTACGGAGCCAGCTCGGCCTCGCGACCCAGGATCTTCTCGTTGACGTTGCCGACGATATCGAACATACGGCTGACCGTAGGCAGACCCTGCGTAATATCGTCGACGCCAGCGACGCCGCCGGAGTGAATGGTACGCATCGTAAGCTGCGTACCGGGCTCGCCGATGGACTGGGCGGCAATAATGCCGACGGCAGTACCGATGGCGACCGGACGACGGGTGGAAAGATCCCAGCCGTAGCACTTCTGGCACACACCGTACTTGGAGCGGCAGGTGAGCAGCGCGCGGAGCTTGACCTTCTTGAGGCCCGCATCGACCATCTTCTGGATGTCGGCGACCTTCTCGATGTAGCCGTCCTGCTCAAAGAGCACGGTGCCATCGGGAGCCACGACGTCCTCAATGAAGCAACGGCCGACGAGGTCGGTGTTGAGGTCGGTGGTGCCGGGGATGATGAGGTTGTAGGTGACGCCCTCGTGCGTACCGCAGTCCTCCTCGCGGACGATGACGTCCTGGGCCACGTCGACCAGACGACGGGTCAGGTAACCGGAGTCCGAGGTGTGGGATGCGGTATCGACCAGGCCCTTACGGGCGCCGTAGGTCGAAATGAAGTACTCGAGCGGCAGCAGGCCCTCGCGGAAGTTCGCCTTAATGGGAAGGTCGATCGTCTCGCCGGACATGTCTGCCATCAGGCCACGCATGCCGCCGAGCTGACGCAACTGGGTCTTAGAACCACGGGCGCCGGAGTCGGCCATCATGTAGAGCGGGTTCTCCTCGTCGAACAAGTCGAGCATGAGCGCTGCGACCTTGTCGGTACAAGCGGTCCACTCGTTAACGACTTCGATGTGGCGCTCCGTCTCGTTGATGAAGCCCTCCTCGAAGTACTCGTTGATCTGGTCGACGTTGGCCTGGGCGCGGTCGAGCAGCTCCTGCTTCTCGGCAGGGATGAGAGCGTCCCACACCGAGATGGTGAGGCCGGCGCGGGTAGCGTAGTGGAAGCCGGAGTACTTGATGGCGTCGAGGATCGGACCGACCTTGGCCTCGGGATAGCGATCGCAGCAGTCGGCAACCAGTTTGGCCACATCGCCCTTGACCATTTTGTAGTTCATGAACTCATAGTCTTCGGGCAGGCACTGGCGGTTGAAGATGATGCGGCCGATGGAGGTCTCGAAGCGCGCGGTCTTGTTGCCGGTGACGTCGTAGTCGACAAACTCGTTCTTGCCGTTCTTGACGCGGAAGATACGGGTGCCGTCCTCGTTGATGACATTGGCGTCGGCAGCGGACACGCGGACCTGAATCTTGGCCTGCATGTCGACCTCGGAGCGGCAGTCATAGGCGTGCAGCGCGTCGTCGAAGCTGGCGAACACGTGGTTCTCGCCCGGCAGACCGTCGCGGACCTGGGTGAGGTAGTACACACCGATGATCATGTCCTGCGAGGGGATGTTGACCGGCTTGCCGGATGCCGGCGAGCGCAGGTTGTTCGCAGAGAGCATGAGCACGCGAGCCTCGGCCTGAGCCTGGCTGGACAGCGGCACGTGGACAGACATCTGGTCGCCGTCGAAGTCGGCGTTGAAGGGCGAGCAGACCAGCGGGTGCAGGTGGATAGCCTTGCCCTCGACCAGAACCGGCTCAAAGGCCTGGATAGACAGACGGTGCAGGGTCGGTGCGCGGTTGAGCAGCACGACGCGGCCGTCGATGACCTCTTCGAGGATATCCCACACAAAGGTGGCACCGCGGTCGATAGCGCGCTTGGCGCCCTTGATGTTCTCGACCTTGCCAAGCTCGACCAGGCGCTTCATGACGAAGGGCTTGAAGAGCTCCAGCGCCATGGTCTTGGGCAGACCGCACTGGTGCAGCAGCAGCTTGGGGTCGGTAACGATAACCGAACGGCCGGAGTAGTCGACACGCTTACCCAGCAGGTTCTGGCGGAAACGACCCTGCTTGCCCTTGAGGGCCTCGGCGAGCGACTTGAGCGGGCGACCGCCACGGCCAGAGACCGGGCGACCACGACGGCCGTTGTCGAACAGGGCGTCCACGGACTCCTGGAGCATGCGCTTCTCGTTGTTCACGATGATCGCAGGGGCGTCCAGGTCGAGCAGGCGCTTGAGTCGGTTGTTACGGTTGATCACGCGACGGTACAGGTCGTTGAGGTCGGACGCGGCGAAGCGGCCGCCGTCGAGCTGGACCATCGGGCGCAGATCGGGCGGAATGACCGGGATGACGTCCAGAATCATGTTCGCGGGGCTGTTGCCACCCTTCAGGAAGGCGTCAACGACCTCGAGGCGCTTGACGGCCTTCTCGCGCTTCTGCTTCTGAGAATCCTCGTCAGCGATGATGGCCTTGAGCTTCTCGGCCTCGGAGGGGAGGTCGATGGCAGCGAGCAGGTCGCGGACGGCCTCGGCACCCATACCACCCTTGAAGTACATGGAGTAGTAACGGGTCATCTCGCGGAACAGCGGCTCATCGGAGATGAGGTCGCGCTCGGTGAGCTTCATGAAGGCGTTGAAGGCGTCCGTGCGGAGCTGCTTCTCGTCCTTGCACTCTTCCTCGATATCGACGATGCCAGAGGCGATCTCCTCGGGGGTCAGCGGCTCCTCGTCGGAGAACTCGTCAAAGTTCTCGGGGTCGCCCTGCTCCTTGAGGGACTCGATCTGGCGGGCGCACTCGGCATCGATCTCTTCCAGATCGGCGGCGAGCTCCTCGCGCAGGTCGTCGGCGTCGGCCTCGCGAGCCTCGTAGTCAACCTCGGTGATGATGTAGCTGGCAAAGTACAGAACCTTCTCGAGGTCCTTGGACTTGATGTCGAGCATACGGCTCATCGGGAAGCTCGTGGGGCTCTTGAAGTACCAGATGTGGGACACGGGAGCGGCGAGCTCGATGTGGCCCATGCGGTCGCGACGCACCTTGGCCGAGGTGACCTCGACGCCGCAGCGCTCGCAGACGATGCCCTTAAAGCGGATGCCCTTGTACTTGCCGCAGGAGCACTCCCAGTCCTTGGCGGGACCGAAGATCTTCTCGCAGAACAGGCCGTCCTTCTCGGGCTTGAGGGTACGGTAATTGATGGTCTCCGGCTTCTTGACCTCACCGTGCGACCAGGAACGGATCTGGTCGGCGGAGGCAAGGGAGATCTTTACCGAGTCAAAATCAGTAGCTTCGAAATCTGCCACAGTCAACTACTCCTTATCAGTGGTCGTGGCGGCGACAGCCTCGGGTGCCTCGGCGGTCTCGGCATCCTCGGCCTCGACGTCGGTGTCAACGCCGGCGAGCGCAGCCAGGTCGTCGAGAGCAGAGGTCTCCTCGGCGGTCACAGGGGCGGAGGCGTCCTCGTCGGCATCGTGCATGGGCTCGATGTCCAGCGCGAGGGAGCGGATCTCCTTGACGAGAACCTTGAAGGACTCGGGGATACCCGGGACAGGAACGTTCTCGCCCTTGACGATGGACTCGTAGGTCTTGACGCGGCCCACGGTATCGTCGGACTTGACGGTCAGGATCTCCTGCAGGACGTTGGAAGCGCCGTAAGCGTACAGTGCCCAAACTTCCATCTCGCCGAAGCGCTGGCCGCCGAACTGGGCCTTGCCGCCCAGAGGCTGCTGGGTAACCAGGCTGTAAGGGCCAGTCGAACGGGCGTGGATCTTGTCGTCGACCATGTGGCCGAGCTTGAGGATGTAGGACGTACCCACGGTAATGGGCTCGCGGAACTCCTCGCCGGTGCGGCCGTCGAACAGACGGGTCTTGCCGCGCTCGTCAAGCTGGGTGACGAACTCGGGGCGCATGTGATCGCCAAAGGCAGCGGTGGCCTTGTTGAGCATGTTCTTGTTGGCACGACGGATGACCTCGGCGATCTCGTCCTCCTTGGCGCCGTCGAAGACGGGCGTGGCGGTGAAGAACGGACCGGGGACGTACTTGTCGGAGTCGGCCTGCTCGGTATCCCAACCGCAGGCAGCAGCCCAGCCAAGGTGGCACTCGAGCAGCTGGCCGACGTTCATACGCGAAGGAACGCCCAGCGGGTTGAGGATAACGTCGATCGGGGTACCGTCAGCCATGTAGGGCATGTCCTCGACCGGCAGAACGTTACAGATAACACCCTTGTTGCCGTGGCGGCCGGCGATCTTATCACCCTGCTGGATCTTACGACGCTGGGCGACGTAGACGCGCACCTGCTCGTTGACGCCGGGGGCCAGGTCGTCGCCGTTCTCGCGGCTAAAGCGGACGACATCGATGACGCGGCCGTAAGCGCCGTGAGGCATCTTAAGGGAGGTATCGCGGACGTCGTGGGCCTTGGCACCGAAGATGGCGCGCAGCAGGCGCTCCTCGGCGGTCAGAGCGCTCTCGCCCTTAGGCGTGACCTTGCCGACCAGGATGTCGCCAGGGCCGACCTCGGCGCCGATGCGGATGATGCCGTCCTCGTCGAGGTTGGCAAGCATGTCCTCGGAGAGGTTCGGGATCTCGCGGGTGATCTCCTCGGGGCCGAGCTTGGTGTCGCGGGCGTCGATCTCGTGACGGGTGATGTTGATGGTCGTCAGCAGGTCCTCGGCCACCAGGCGCTCGGACACGACGATACCGTCCTCGTAGTTAAAGCCTTCCCACGGCATGTAGGCCACGGTGAGGTTCTGGCCCAGTGCGAGCTCGCCGTGATCGGTCGAAGGACCGTCGGCCAGAGGCTCGCCCTGTTCAACGGTGTCACCGACGCGCACGAGCGGACGGTGGTTGATGCAGGTGGACTGGTTGGAGCGCTGGTACTTGGCCAGATGATACTCGTCCATGCCGCCGGCATGCTTGACGATAATCTTGGCGGCGTCGGCAAAGATAACCTCGCCGGCGTTCTTGGCCAGGGTGACCTCGCCGGAGTCCAGAGCGGCGCGACGCTCCATGCCGGTACCGACATAGGGAGCGGCGGGGTGAACCAGCGGCACGGCCTGACGCTGCATGTTAGCGCCCATCAGCGTACGCTTGGCGTCGTCGTGCTCAAGGAACGGGATCAGCGTGGCTGCGACGGAGAGCATCTGACGCGGCGAGACGTCCATGTAGTCGACGTCCTCGACAGGCACGTCGGCGGGAGCGCCGAAGGAGCCGTCGAAGTCGCGGGTACGGGCGATCACGGTGTGCGGACGGACGATCTTACCCTCGGCATCGGTCGTGATGAACTCGTTGGTCTTGGGATCGAGCGGCGTGTTGGCCGGCGCGATGACGTGCTTCTCTTCCTCGTCAGCGGTCATCCAGTCGATCTGATCGGTGGCAACGCCGTTCTCGACGCGACGGAACGGGGCCTCGATGAAGCCATACTCGTTGACGCGGGCGTAGAGGGCGAGCGAGCCGATCAGGCCGATGTTGGGGCCTTCGGGGGTCTCGATCGGGCACATGCGGCTGTAGTGCGAATTGTGAACGTCGCGGACGGCCGTCGGCACGTTGGTGCGGCGGCTGGAGCCGGACTTGTGGCCGGCAAGACCACCAGGGCCGAGTGCGGACAGACGGCGCTTGTGGGTCAGACCGGTCAGGGGGTTCGCCTGGTCCATGAACTGCGAGAGCTGAGAGGAGCCGAAGAACTCCTTGATGGAGGCCACGATCGGGCGGATGTTGATGAGCGACTGCGGGGTGATCTCGTCGATGTCCTGGGAGCTCATGCGCTCACGGACGACGCGCTCCATACGGCTCATGCCGATACGGAACTGGTTGGCGACGAGCTCGCCGACGGTACGGATGCGGCGGTTGCCAAAGTGGTCGATGTCGTCGACCTTGAAGCCCTGCTCGCCGGCAGCGAGGGACAGGAGGTAGCGCAGCGTCGCGACGATATCCTCGTCGGTGAGCACCGTGACCTCTTCCTCGGTGGTGAGGTTGAGCTTCTTGTTGACCTTGTAACGACCGACGCGGGCCAGGTCGTAGCGCTGCGGGTTGAAGAGCAGACCCTCGAGCAGGCTGCGGGAAGCGTCCACGGTGGGAGGCTCGCCCGGGCGCAGACGACGGTAGATCTCGATGAGGGCGTCCTCGCGAGTGAGGGCGGTGTCGCGCTCCAGGGTGCGCTTGATCACATCGGAGTTGCCGAGTAGCTCGATAATGTCATCGTTGGTGACGGCGATGCCAAGGGCGCGCAGGAACATCGTGGCGCTCTGCTTGCGCTTACGGTCGATGGAGACCATGAGCTGGTCGCGCTTGTCGACCTCAAACTCAAGCCAGGCACCGCGGGACGGAATGATCTGGGCCTTGTAGATCTGCTTGCCCGAATCCATCTCGGAGCTGTAGTACACGCCCGGGGAGCGGACGAGCTGCGAGACGACGATACGCTCGGTACCGTTGATGATGAAGGTGCCCTGATCGGTCATCATGGGGAAGTCGCCCATAAAGACGAGCTGCTCCTTGATCTCGCCGGTCTCCTTGTTGGTGAGACGGACGTCGGTCAGAAGCGGAGCCTGATAGGTCATATCCTTCTCGCGGCACTCCTCGACGGTGTGCGCGGGGTCGCCGAACTGATGCTCGCCGAAGGTAACCTCGAGAACATGGTTCTGGCTCTGGATGGGGCTGGATTCCTTGAACGCCTCACGAAGGCCCTCGTCCTTAAAACGCTCAAAGGATTCCCTTTGAACAGAGATAAGGTTGGGGAGCTCCATGGCCTCCGGGATTTTCCCGAAGCTGACGCGCTTGCGCTCAGTGGCAGTGTATGCGTAGGTCACCAGGTTTTTCCTCCTTCACGGAAATGCTCGGTGGGTTGGCGAGGCATAGCTTCGCCAGTTATCGCAACCTAATAGTTTATCAGGTAGCGACCGTTGGGCAAGAAAAGCCTTGACGCGATTGAGTTTTTGGAGTAGCAAAGTTTTTCGACAGAAAACACGCAGGTAGATGTATGTGTATCGAACATATGTTCATATATTTTCTGTGAACAGAGAGCCGGCAATCGCAGCTCTTATAAAAAACGGGCGCGAACCGAGGTCCGCGCCCGTAAATGTCGATGTCCGAAGGCTTACTTGCGCATCAATCCGCCGCGCTCGTCGATGGCGTCCCAGAAGGCGCCGGCAAAGCGGGGATCGCTTGCAGCCATGAGGGCGTTGGTGGCCATCCAGCCAGAGGGAGTGCCGGTGTCGTAGCCCGACAGCGGGTCGATGACGACCGCATACATGGCCTCGCGATCGAGCGAACGGGCCATTGCGTCGGTGAGCTGGATCTCGCCGCCCTTACCAGCCTGCTGATCGGCCAGCAGGTCCATGACCAGCGGGCTCAGCAGATAGCGGCCGACGATGTACAGGTTGGACGGAGCAGCCTCGGGAGCGGGCTTCTCGACCAGACCGCCGATGCGCCAGACAGCGCCCGGCTCGGCATCGGCAACGCCCTCGGCGCCCTCGAGCGAACCGACGCGCTCGCCGGCGATAACGCCGTAGCGGCTGACTTCCTCGGGCGAGCAAGCAGCGACGGCGATAACCGAAGCGCCACCGTGCTCCTTGGAAACGGCGAGCATCTTGTCGCAGATGTCGCGGTTAGGCACAACGTAGTCGCCCAGAAGAACCAGGAAGTTCTCCCCTGCCACGGCGTCGGCAGCAGAGCGGATAGCATGGCCGAGGCCCTTGGGCTCGTACTGATAACGGAAGTCGACCGGCATACCGCCAGCGTGGGCGACGGCATCGGCATAGGCGTTCTTGCCGCGCTCGCGCAGCAGGTTCTCGAGCGAGCGATCGGGCTGGAAGTAGTTCAGCAGCTCGGGCTTGCCGGGAGAAGTTACGATGATGGCATCGTCGACCTCCTCGGGGTCGAGCGCCTCCTCAACGACATACTGGATGACCGGCTTGTCGAGAACCGGCAGCATCTCTTTGGGCGTGCACTTGGTGCCAGGCAGAAAACGCGTGCCAAGACCGGCGGCGGGGATGATTGCCTTCATGTTATTCAAAGATCCTTTCGCAGGCGCAAAAGCGCCCCGTGCGTGCGGCGCGTCTGCCGCAGACCAAATTGCGATACCCAAGCATCTTACCGCTGGAACTATATGTCGCTACAAGGCAGAGACAATTCTTCAGCAGGTCAACGCAAATTATTGCTCGAATGGTGCAATTTTATTGCCCAACGGCAGGGCACCCGATACGACGCAAATCACAGAACATGGCAGTTTGAGCAACCGATGCCGAGGGACCGAAAAACAAAAAAAGACGGGGCTCGCAATGCGAACCCCGTCTGCAAAGAAATCTGGCGAGAAAGCCTGATTACTTGAGGGTGACAGCAGCGCCAGCAGCCTCGAGCTTCTCCTTGGCAGCCTCGGCGTCCTCCTTCTTGGCACCCTCGAGAACAGCCTTGGGAGCGCCCTCGACGACCTCCTTGGCCTCCTTCAGGCCAAGGTTGGTGAGCTCACGGACGGCCTTGATGACCTGGATCTTGTTGTCGCCGAAGCCCTCGAGCACGACGTCAAACTCGGTCTTCTCCTCGGCCTCAGCAGCGCCAGCAGCGGGAGCGGCGACAACAGCGGCAGGAGCAGCGGCGGAAACGCCGAAGGTGTCCTCGATAGCCTTGACGAGCTCGGAAGCCTCGAGAAGGGTCATTTCCTTAAGAGCATCGATGATCTCATCGGTGGTAAGCTTAGCCATTTCTAAGTCCTTTCGGTTTCCGTGCGGATGCACGGAGATCAGTTAAAACACGGCGCGAATGCGCCAGGGGTGCGGCGTTGCCGCCGCGGGTGAAAACAGCAACTAGGCTGCCTTCTGCTCGGAGACCTGCTGGATCGAACGAGCGAGACCAGAGGAAACGCCGTTGACGCAGACAGCGATGTCGCGAGCGAAACCGGAGATGAGACCGGCGATCTGACCGAGAAGCTGATCCTTGGTGGGCAGCTCGGCGATAGCCTTAACATCATCAGCGGAAACGGCCTTGCCGTCGGAGATACCGCCCTTGATCTCAAGGACGCCCTTGGACTTAGCAGAGAAGTCCTTAAGGGCCTTAGCGGCCTCGACCGGCTCGGACTCGTAGAACACATAAGCGACGGGGCCGGCGAGGATCTCGTCGAGCTCGGGCTGCTCCTGGTTCTTGAGAGCGATCTTGACCAGGTTGTTCTTGTAGACCTTCATCTCGGCGCCGCACTCGCGAAGCTGATGACGCAGCTCCTGAGCCTGCTTAACCGTCAGACCGTTGTAGTTGACGACGAACAGACCGGCGTTCTCGGCGATACGGGACTCGATCTCTGCAACCTTGTCGATTTTGTACTGCTGGGGCATGAATTACACCTCCTCGAATTCTTTCCGGGCACGGTCCGCCACAAGGACGTGACGGGGGCATGTCCAAAAAGAAAGCCCCCGCGCTGCATGAGCGACGGGGGCGAGAAGACATATCTACTCGACCACCTCGGCTGGCGGGAAGTCCCATTAAGCTCGCGGGCGATGCCCGTTTGCACCGGCTGTCTCTGGCAGCGGATTCGTGCGTGAACCGAAAGTATTATGGCGGGGACCCCGGCGTCGGTCAACGGGAAACCGGGCTGCACACAATTCCACCATCCGGCCGCGCCGCCGAAGGCCAGGCGCAAGGTTTTCGCTCGGTCAGGTCCTGGGCTCGCACGAAGAGCACATTAAGTGCTCTTCGGCTCGTGCGGAATCTACGAAAACCTTGCGCCTGGCCTTCGGCGGCGCGGCCTGCGGTGACTTTGGGGCAGCCCGGTTTCCCGTTGGCCGGCGCCCCCCCCACTCATAAGCCTTAAGTCGGTGGGCTGATATGTTGCGTCCCTGATGGCTATAGGGTTGAGACGAAGGTGGATAGGCGGTGGAGACCTTCGTCTAGGTCTTTGTCGGAGACGCAGTAGCTTAGGCGGATGTGGCCTTCGGTGCCGAAACAGTCGCCCGGAACCAGGGCTACGTTTGCCTCTTTGATGGCTTTGATGCAGAAGTCTTCGCTTGTTAGGCCGAATTGTTTGATGCTCGGGAAAGTGTAGAAGGCTCCTGCGGGCTCCACGACGTCCAGGCCCATGGCGTCTAAGGCTGCGAGTACGCGTTCGCGGCGGGCTCGGTAGACTTTGAGCATGGGGGTTGGGTCGACGGTCAGGGCTCGGGCTGCGGCGTCCATCTCGAAGGAGACGGCGCTCGATACTAGGTATTGGTGAGCTTTTGCGATCTCGGCGATGACGGGTGCCGCTGCCGCGAGCCAACCCAGGCGCCAGCCGGTCATGGCCCAGGGCTTGGAGAAACTCTCGATGACGACCGTCTGCTCGCGCAGCTCCGGGTGTCGCTGGGCGAAGCGCTCGTAGCCGTCCACATAGACGAGGCGGTTGTATACGTCGTCGCAGACTACGTAGATGCCCGCCTGCTCTGCCACGCGCGCCACGACGTCGAGCGATGCCGCGTTGAGAATGCAGCCCGTGGGATTGTTGGGCGAGCAGATAACGATGGCCTTGGTCGCCGGGGTCACACAGGCGCGAAGCGCATCCTCGTCAATCTGAAATTGCGTAGGCTCCGTATCCAAAAAGACCGCCTTGGCATGGTTGGCCACGACGATGCTCTCGTACAGACCAAAGGCGGGCGTGGGGATAATGACCTCGTCGCCGGGGTTGAGCATGGCCATAAACGTAGCCGACAGGGCCTCGGTCGCACCATCGGTCAGGATGACCTCGTCAGCCGAATATGTAAGGCCCGCGTCCCCCATGTAGGCAGATAACGCCTCACGCAGGGCGGGGCGACCGTTGTTGGGCGGATAGTGCGTGTCACCGCGGTCCAGTGCGGCGGTCACCTCGGCGCTAATCACATCGGGCGTGGGAAAATCGGGCTCGCCAAGCGCAAGCGCGATGCACCCCGGGTGCTGGGCGGCGAGCGCGTTAATCCGACGGATGCCGGAGGGCTTAAGCGTAGCAAGCGAGGTATTCATGGACAGACGCATGGCGTTCCTTTCGTAAGGGTTGCACTAGGATAGCGCGGCGAGGCGCCGCCGGACGGTGTAACCTAAACGGAAATGAACCGGAAAGGAGGCGGCATGGAGACGACCGCACGCGGCGATGTACCAAAAACACTGCATAACATCGCGTTTGTCAGTATTTCCGAGAGCGCCGATCTTGAGTTTTTGCTCTGGGACCTGCAGGATGCCATCGCCGCCTATGCACAGCTTTCCGGCACTGTACTCCCCCGCCCAGTCGACTTGGAGGCGGATGATGCCGGCAGCGTTGCCGGTACCGCCGATGGCATTGTGTTCGCCGTTGAAGATGCACCCAATGATGAAGCGATGGCGCCCATTGAGCAGGTGCTCGACCGCTTTGGCGGCGCAGGGACGCGTGTCTATGTTGTTGTCCAGGCCGACGTCGGCGGCCTCGAGCGAGCACACGGGCTCGTCGTGCGTCTGCAAGCGGCATGCGACCTTCATGAGCTGTCATGGTGCGGCGGCGTTGTCGTCTGTACCGGCAGCGGTTTCGCGGTGCTTCGTCACTCACCGCGCATGGGACTCTTGCGGCGACCGTTTTCGGAAGCGATGGACAAGCTCGTAGGCGCCGTTCGTATGGGCTGTTCGGTTGAGCATGCGCAGCGACTTGGTGGTGGTAATGCCGAGGACGTCGACGCCGACGGCATGGCTTGCGCCGAGCCAGCCGTGCCCGTGCCGATCTGGCGAGGCGTTCTGAAACACCTCGGCGCCCGCACTCAATCAATAATCTAAATTAATGAGCTGCCCAGTCAACGGCTTCACTCCAACGCTCGACAAGCCGCTCCAAACGCCACGCCGCGTTGGCAGGACTCGTCGACGGCAGCACGATGGCGGGTAGGCCCGTCCGCTCTTGTAGATAGCGTTTGTAGAGCCGTCCGGCCGTGCCGCCGTTGCAAACAACGATCTCGATCGGCGTGGCATCCACAATGCGTTCAATATGTGCCGGCACAACGTTTTTGATGCTAGCGTCACTCGAGCCCTTGATGTCACAGCTCTCGATCACATCCCACAGGGCCACGCCGCCGTTGAGCAGCATAGCCCGCTTGGCAGCAACCGAGGCATCGAGCGTCGCGAGCTCGCCGCGCGCCAAAAGCGGTTCTGTGGGTTTCCATAGTAAAAGGCGTTGGCGCGCGAAAGCACCGAGGGAAACGATCCGAGCACCAAAACGCGCGAGTGCTGGTCGAACACGGGCTCAAACCCATGCTCAATATGTTGATAGCCCTTGTCAGACACAGGCATGGGCTAGGCTCTCAACAAATAGCGCACCTCGTAGGGTGCAAGCTCAAGGGCACCCGTTAGCTCGACTGTGGGCGCGCCGTCGGCAAGTAGGTCGGCAAAGGAGCCGTTGAGCTCGCCGGCTCCAAAGGTATAGGGCTCGTTCACGGCATTGACCGCCACGAGCACCGTCGCGTCGTCGCAGGCGCGCTCGAACAGCAGCTGCTTGTTCTGGATCACCACGTTGCGATAGGCACCATAGTTGAGGGCACGGGCCGCCGCGTCGTCTGCCGAGCGCAGGTGCGCGAGCTGCTTGATGAAGGCCGTCAGCTCGTTGGGCACAGGCTCATCGAGCGCAGGTCGCAGCGCCCAGTCGCCATCGGGGCCGCCCTTTTCGCCAGGAATCCCCCACTCGCTGCCATAGTAGACGCACGGGATGCCCGGCATGCCAAAGAGCATGCCATAAGCGGGGCGCAGACAGGATTTGTCGGTAAGGATGCTCGCCAGGCGCGGCACATCGTGGTTGTCGACAAACGACAGCAGATGCTTGCCGCGATAAATGCACCACGGGTCACCGCCAAACTGGCGATGCAGCGAGTGGGCAATCTCGAACATGTTGACCGAGTTAAAGCTGGAGTACAGGCCCTTGTAGCACTCGTAGTTGGTGCAGGAGTCAAGCATCTCGTCGTTGACGATCTGGTTGTAGTCGCCGTGGAGCGTCTCACCAATCAGCACAAAGTCGGGTTTGAGCTCACGGGTAAAAGTATGCAGGCGGCGCATAAAATCGCGATCGAGCATATAGGCGACGTCCAGGCGCAGGCCGTCGACGCCAAACACGTCAGCCCAGCGACGCACGGACTCAAGCAGGTAATCGACCACGGCGGGGTTTTGCAAGTTGAGCTTCACAAGCTCAAAATGGCCTTCCCAGCCCTCGTACCAAAAGCCGTCGCCATAGCAGGAGTCGCCGTCAAAGCTAATGTGAAACCAGTCCTTGTAGGGCGAGTCCCACTTGCGCTCCTGAACATCGCGGAAGGCCCAGAAACCGCGGCCCACATGGTTAAAGACGGCATCGAGCACCACGCGAATGCCATGAGCGTGCAGCGTCTCGCATACAGCGGCAAAATCGGCATCCCCGCCCAGGCGGCGGTCGATATGGCGCAGGCTGCGCGTGTCGTAGCCGTGGCTGTCGGATTCGAGCGGCGGGTTAATGAGCACAGCACCGATGCCGAGCTCTTGCAGGTAGTCGGCCCATTGGGCGATCTTCATGATGGGCGCATCGGGGTTGGGCGCTGCGTTGGCAGCCTGGGCGAGCTCATCTTCGGCAACGGGCGCGGCGTTTTCGCGCGGAGCTCCGCAAAAGCCCAGCGGATAGATCTGATAGAACGTCGTCTCGTATGCCCACATAGCAGCCTCCCGGCAATCTTTCACGCAACGCCATCCATTGTATGCCCGCCGCGCATCCCCTCCCCCAAAATAAGTTGCAGTGAAATAGGGACTGTTGAGACCAATAAACCGGGCAAACAGTCTCTATTCCACCGCAACTGATGAGGGAACGTGATTAGGCGACGGGCTTTGCGCGGCGTATGGCCGGGAACAGCACCGTAATGGCGAGGATGACGCCCACGACGGTGATCGCCCCGCCCGCAAAGCCGATCCAGGCGATACCGGGGCCCGAAACCACGGCGCCGCCGATCGCGGTGCCCGTGCCGATGCCGAGGTTAAACAGGCCCGAGAAGATCGACATGGCGACGGCCGACGAATCCGCCGGCGTGTACTTGATGAGCTCGGCCTGAAACGCCACGTTAAAGGCCGTGGAGCAGCAGCCCCATAGCGCGCAAACAGCGAGAACGGCGACGAGCGACGGTGCAACCGGACCCATGAGCAGCAGAGCCACAGGCACGCCGGAGAGTGTGATAGCCAAGAACGGAAAGCGATGGCCATCGAACAGTCGGCCGAACAGCCAGCTTCCGAGCAGACCGGAGCAGCCAAACGCCGTCAGCGTCATGGTGATGGCGCTTGCGTCGACATGGGCGACCTGCGCCAGGAAGGGCTCGATATAGCTGTAACCCGCGTAGTAGCCGGTCGCCATAAAGACCGTGACCGCGTAGAGCGCGATGAGGAACGGGTTCTTGAGCAGCTCGGGCAGCTGTTTGACGGTAAAGCGCTCGCCCGCCGGCATGGCCGGGAACACCGCGGCCTGGTACACCACCGCGGCGGCAGAGAAGGCACCGACCACGGCAAACGTCATGCGCCAGCCCACAGCTAGTCCGATGGCGCGGCCGATCGGCAGGCCAAAGATCTGCGCGATAGACGAGCCCGTGGCGATTATGCTGATGGCGAGCGCCCCGTGGCGACTGTCGACCAGGCGCGAGGCCATAATCGAGGCGACCGACCAGAACACGGCATGCGCGCAGGCGACCACCAGACGCGCGCAAACCAAAATAGGATAGGTGGGCGCCACAGCGGACAGGAACTGGCCGAGCGAAAACACGGCCAAAACGCCCAACAGCATCCGCTTGAACTCAAAGCGCGAGGCAAACACCATAAGCGGCAGCGACAGCAGCATGACGCCCCAGGCATAGACCGAAATCATGATGCCTGCCTGGGCCTCGGTGAGCGAGAACGACGCGGCGATATCAGTCAGAAGGCCGATGGGCATGAACTCTGATGTGTTGAACACGAACGAACAGCAGGCGAGCCCGATAAGCGGGAGCCACTGCTTGAGCGAGATGCCATCTTGTCTTGCCTGGGTCATGTAGGAAACCTCTCCGATTGTCTTGGGCGGTGGGCGATTATATAGCAACGGCCCCGCATCCGTCAGTACAGATGCGGGACCGCAATCAACTCAATACACAGGGGTTGCGCCGTCAATAAATAGCTAAGCCAACCCCAACAATATGCCCGCCGAATGCACGACAAACGCCACGATCCAGGCGACCGTCACCTGAAACGCGAACACGGCAACGGCATAGCGCGCACCCAGCTCGCTCTTGACGGCACCGATGGCCGCCACGCAGGGCGGGTACAGCAGCGTAAAGACCAGGAACACGTAAGCGGTAAACGGCGAAAACATGGTCGACAGTGCCGCGGGCGACGTTGCACCCAAAAGCACCGTGAGGGTCGAGATGACACTCTCCTTGGCGATAAGGCCGGTGACGAGCGCCGTGGATGCTCGCCAATCGCCAAACCCAAGCGGCGCCAGCGCCGGCGCGATGATGCTGCCGAGACCCGCAAGCAGGCTTTGCGACTGATCGGCGACCACATTAAAGCGGATGTCGAACGTCTGAAGGAACCAAATGACCACCGTAGCGGCAAAGATAATGGTGAAGGCCTTGGTGATGAAGTCCTTGGCCTTATCCCATGCCAGCATCACCGTCGTCTTAACGCTCGGCAGGCGGTAATTGGGGAGCTCCATGATAAACGGCACCGGGTCGCCCTTAAATGCCGTGCGGTTGAGCACCAAAGCCGCTATGCATCCGACCGCAATGCCAATCAGATAGAGCGAGACCATGGCGGGAACTGTCGCCTGCGGGAAAAACGCCCCGCACAGCAGACCGTAGACCGGCAACTTGGCCGAACAGCTCATGAACGGCGTGAGCATGACCGTCATCTTGCGGTCGTGCTCGGATGGGAGCGTACGGGTCGACATGATAGCCGGCACGGTGCAGCCAAAACCGACGAGCATGGGCACAAAGCTGCGGCCCGACAGGCCAAAGCGACGCAATACCTTATCCATGACAAAGGCCACGCGCGCCATGTAGCCCGAGTCTTCCAGAATGGAGAGGAACAAGAAGAGCACGACGATGATCGGCAGGAAGGTCAGCACGCTGCCCACGCCCGTGAGAACACCGTCGACGGCCAGCGAGCGCACCACGTCGTTGGTGCCGAACGCCTTGAGACCCGCATCGGCCGAGGCGATGATGGCAGCGATGCCGTCCTCCATAAGTCCCTGCAACGCCGCGCCGATCACGCCAAACGTCAGCCAAAAGACGAGGCCCATGATCACCAGGAACGCCGGAATGGCTGTGTAACGACCTGTCAGGATGCGGTCAATCTTGACGGAGCGCACGTGCTCGCGGCTCTCGTGCGGCTTTACGACGCAGCGCCCGCACACGTCGCCGATAAAGCCGAAGCGCATGTCGGCCAGCGCAGATAGACGGTCGGTGCCGGCCTCGCCCTCCATCTGGGTAATGATGTGCTCGATGGCGTCAAGCTCGTTGCGATCCAGATGAAGTGCCTCGGTCACCAGCTCGTCGCCCTCAACCAGCTTGGTCGCCGCAAAACGCACGGGAATGTGCGCCGTCGCGGCATGGTCCTCGATCAGGTTGGCAATGCCGTGGATGCAGCGATGCAGTGCACCGCCGTCTGGACCATCGGGCGCACAGAAGTCCAGGCGACCGGGGCGCTCACGGAACCGTGCCACGTGCAAGGCATGATCCACCAGCTCGCCGATACCCTCGTTGCGGGCAGCGCTAATGGGGACAACGGGCACGCCCAACAGGCTCTCGAGCAGGTTGACGTCCACGGCGCCGCCGTTGGCCGTCACCTCGTCCATCATGTTGAGCGCGATGACCATGGGACGATCGAGCTCCATAAGCTGCAGCGTCAGGTACAGGTTACGCTCGATGTTGGTGGCGTCGATGATGTCGATGATGGCGTCGGGGTCTTCGTCCAAGATGAATTGGCGGCTGACGATTTCTTCGCCCGTGTACGGCGACAACGAGTAAATACCGGGCAAGTCGGTAACGCTCGCCTCGGGGTGGTTACGGATAGTGCCGTCCTTGCGGTCGACCGTCACGCCGGGAAAGTTACCGACATGCTGGTTGGAGCCCGTCAGCTGGTTGAATAACGTGGTCTTGCCGCAGTTTTGGTTGCCGGCGAGGGCAAAGTGCAGCGGCGCGCCCTCGGGCACGGCCGTCTTTGCCGCACGGGGCGAATACGTCCCCTCGCCCAGGGCCGGATGCTCCGTCGTGCCGATTGCGGCGTTAGCGCGCGGACCCGTATCGGTGTCGTGAATACCCACAAGCTCGATGCGAGCGGCATCGTCCTTGCGCAGTGTCAACTCGTAGCCACGCAGGCGGATCTCGAGCGGGTCGCCCATGGGGGCGTACTTCATCATGGTGACTTCGGTGCCCGGCGTTAGGCCCATGTCCAAAATATGCTGTCGGAGTGCCTGATCGTCCGATGCCACCGATGCGACAACGGCGTCCTTTCCAATCTCGAGTGTATCGAGCTTCACGTCCGTGTTCCTCCCCCGGCGCCCACAGGGCGTTGCATTTATGTTTACCATGGCTAACCGTTTGCCATGGCTAACCAATTTAACCATGCATGATAGCGCGAACACGCAACGATGTTCAATCGACAGATTGGTGCAAGGGGGACGGATTACTTTGCACCAAGCCCTTGACGGCCAGGACGATGCCGATGCCTTGGAACCGACAGCGAAAGCCCGTCAGAGCGAGCAAGGTGCCTTGAAATCAAAACCACCCCTAAAAGGGGTGGTTTGCTCTTAGGGTATAACCCTTGGATTTCCGGCACGCGTCTAAAGGCGCCGGCCCTCACGGGGTTCGGGCCGCACTGCAGGTTGACCCGTGACGGG
>NZ_JBBNLO010000059.1:0-2217 GCF_040092405.1 Collinsella sp. CLA-ER-H2 | reverse complement strand
TATCCGGTTCTCAAGGTGCACGCCCCGCGGCTGATCCGGTTCCACCGGGCCGCGCGGCAAGGAGATATATTGCCAGACCGGAGGGGCCCCGGGGGCGGGAATCTGGGCGTACACATTTCCTACACATATAAGTACTCTCGGCTGGCTGGTTAAAAACAGGAGGGGACCTCGCATCCGAGATCCCCTCTTTAGCCCATCTATAGCTATAGACTCTTAAATACCTTATGCCAGCAGCTTGCGACCAGACTCCTCAATCGCGTCAAGTGCGGCATCAGCCTCGGCGGCATCCGCGCCCTTAGCGAAGATGTACAGCTTAATCTTGGGCTCGGTGCCGGAAGGACGAACAATACCCTTGTTGCCGCCCTCAAGATCGAACTCAATGACGTTAGCCTTCGGCAGGCCGTTCACGCAGGTGTTGTAATCCACGACAGCCTCAATCTTGGAACCGGCGAGCTCCGCGGGCGGGTTCTCGCGCAGACCAGCCATGATGCCGGCCATCTTTGCCGCACCCTCAGCGCCCGGATAGCTCAGCGAAATCGTCTTGTTGTGATAGTAGCCATACTTCTCGTACAGCTCGTGCATCGCATCTGCAAGGTTCTTGCCCTGGAGCTTGTAATACTGCGCCATCTGGCAAATCAGAAGAGAAGTGCTCACGGCGTCCTTGTCGCGCACGTGGTCACCGGCCAGATAGCCGTAGCTCTCCTCAAAACCGAAGATAAAGCGATCGACCTCGCCAGCATCGGAAAGAGAAGTAATGATGTCGCCGATGTACTTGAAGCCCGTCAGGCAGCGGCGGAGCTCAAAACCGTACTCGTCGGCCAGAGCGTCAACCATGGCGGAAGAAACGATAGTAGTGACAGCAACCTTCTTAGTGAGGTCCTCACCGCGAGCAGCGCGGGTCTTGCAGATATAGTCAAGCAGCAGAACGCCCATCTCATTGCCGGTCAGCAGCAGATAGTCATCGCCATTCTTAACGGCAACGCCAACGCGATCGGCGTCAGGATCGGTTGCAAGCAGCAGATCGGGGTGAACCTGCTCGCACAGGTCAATGCCCTTCTGCATGGCCTGACGAATCTCGGGGTTAGGATACGGGCAGGTCGGGAAATCGCCGTTAGGCTCCTTCTGCTCGGGAACAACCGTGACATCGGTGATGCCAGCGCGCTCGAGCACCGTCGTGACGGGAATGAGGCCGGTGCCGTTGAGCGGAGTGTAGACGAGCTCAAGCGGAGCGCCAGCGATCTCCTCGGCAGAAAGGTTAGTCACGCCGCGGGCGAGAACGGCGTCGTAATAACGCTCGAGGCACGAGTCATCGATCCATTTGACCAGACCCTGCTCAAGAGCCTCATCGAAGTCCATGGACTTCACGCCGGTGAACGTATCGGTCTCGGCGATAGCCTTAGAAATTGCATCGGCGGCCTCGCTGGTGATCTGGCAGCCGTCGGGGCCATAGGCCTTATAGCCGTTATAAGGCGCCGGATTATGACTAGCGGTCATGCAAATGCCACCGGAGCACTTAAGGTCGCGGACGGCCCAGGAGAGCGTCGGCACAGGAGAAATCTTGGGATACACGAGGGCAGTCACGCCGTTTGCTGCAAGAATGGCAGCCGTCGTCTTGACGAACAGCTCACCTTTATTGCGGCTATCGCGAGCGATGGCGACCGTCGGATGCTCGAAGGTCGCATTGAGGTAGTCAGCGAATCCCTGGGTCGCACGACCGACCGTATAGATATTCATACGGTTAGTGCCCGCACCGATAGTGCCGCGAAGGCCGGCAGTACCGAAGGCGAGATCCTGGAAGAAAGCGTCGGTGATGGCGTCCTCATCACCCTGCTCCTTCATCGTGTTAAGCTCAGCGAGGAGCTCCTCGTCCTTGACATTGGCAATCCAAGTATCAAGCAGCTCATGAACATCTGCCATATGAGTCCTTCCGTCACAATCAATAAAACGACCCGTGTAAAACAGGACAAGCGCAGCAGTGCGCTAAAGCAAATATTAGTCCATTGAGAACAAAGAACCGACCAAAGAACGGTGAACGTCTATATTCAGCGGTGGATGATTAAATTGATTTAATTGCAGAAGGAATGTTGCGCGTAAACGCAAAAAAGGGGGAGGCCGCGAGGCCTCCCCCTTCTCAGTTCAAGCGTACGGCTCGGTGCCGTCCACCGGTCAGCGGCGCCCTGGCCTCCCACGGGCTGACCCCGCAGTACTCTCGGCGCG